>NZ_JAGPXP010000025.1:0-92312 GCF_018070485.1 Micromonospora sp. C41
CCCCCACCCCCACGCCTTCGCGATCTTGCAGTTTCCGCCCCGGCAATAGCCACATCAAGCCCACCGCCGCGGCCACAAGTCCATGATCGACAGGGGCTGGGGTCAGCGGAGGAGGCGGAACAGGAGCAGGTAGACGCAGAACAGCGACGGGGAGACCAGCGCGCAGATCACGAAGCCCAGCGGCACGTACCGCCCGGTCGTGGCCTCACCGCCGGCCAGCGCCGGGCGGCCCCACCGGGCCAGCACGACCTGACCGGCCACGAAGGACAGCAGCGGCACCCCGGCGCAGGACAGCGCCGCCACCAGGTCCAGCCCGGCCACCGGCACCGGCGACCCCACCAGCGCGACCAGCATCAGCAGCGAGCCGACGAGCGCGCAACCGCCGTACACCGCGACCGCCCGGGCCGGCGCCGACCAGGTCGGCAGCAGCACCGGCGTGCGGGCCAGCGCGTCGGCCTGCTGCCCGTACCCGTCGGCCTCCCCGGCGAGCCGCTCCGCCGCCGCCAGCTCCGCCGCCGGGTCACCCGCCCGCGGCGCCAGACCCGGAGAGGGGTACGCCCCGACGCCCGCCTGCCCCGGCGCGGCGGCTGCGCCGCCGGTCACGCCGTCCCCCGGCCCGGCGCCCGTCCGCCCGCCCGCGTCTGCCGCCTCCGGCGCGGCCGGTCCGGCGGCCACCGCAACCGCCGGTGCCGGCGCCGGTACCGAGGTCATCGGCGTTCCGATCGCCTGGCCCAGCCGGTCCAGGTGCTGCCCCTGGGCGACGAGCCGCTGCCCCAGCTTGTCGACGGCGGCCTGCAGGCCACGGCGGCGCTCCGCCTCGGCCGCGATCTCCCGCTCCCCGCCCCGCTGCCGGGTGGACAACTCCCGCAGCAGCGCCGCGTACTCGTCGAATCCACTCATGGGACATCACTCCCCGCGGCGAACGGCACGATCAGCGCGGTGCGGTGCTCGTGCCGGTCGACGAGCAGCGCGCGGCCCTCGCGCGGCACGTACGCGAGGTCGTGCACGCCGAGGTGCAGGCCCAGGTCGGCGGCGGGCACGTTGAGCGCGACCAGGCCGGTGACGTCGTCGCGCTGCCCGCTGCCGCCCAGGTCGTCGGCGAGCCGGCGCAGCCCGCGCCACCAGCCGAGCACGTGCACCCCGCGCGCGGGCCCCTGGCGCAGCACGGCGCGCAGGTCGTCGTACCCGGAACGGAACGTCGCCGGGTCGGAGGCGGCGAGCGTCGTGGCGGCGGCGTCCACCCCGAACACCACCAGGTAGGTACGCCCGGAGGCCGGGGCGTCACCGGTGGCGGCCTCGGCGAGCTGGGCGCGCAGCGCCTCGGCGGCCAGGCGGCGGACCGGGTGCCCGGCGGCGGCCAGCGTCATGGCCAGGTCGTCGGCGGCGTCGGTGGTGCCGGGCGCCAGCGGCGCGAACAGGAACCGGGCGGTGCCGGGCGCGTGCTGCCGGGCCAGGGACAGCGTGGCCGACCGGAGCACCTCCGCGCCGACGGTGGCGGTGCCGACCACCGCCAGGTGCCGGCCCGGGCTGGCGTCGAGCGCGAACCCGGCCGGGCTGCCGGCGACGTCGACCGCACGGCCCACGAGCGCGTACGGCGGGTCGGCGCCCGGCGTCAGCGCGGTCCAGGCGGAGTCGTCGGTGCGCCGGGGGGGCTCGTGGCCCCGCAACACCGACGGCGGGCGCGAGCCGGCCGGGCGGGCCGCGTGCCGCTCGTGGCGCAGCGCCGCCAGGTCGGCCGAGGCGGCGTGCGCGTCGGGGAACCGCACCTCCGCGTCCGCGCCGGGCGCGCCGGCGGCGGTGTTCACCACTGCCGTGCCGACGGTGAGCCCGCGCGCGGCGTCGTTGCGCGGGTCCAGCACGGCGTCCCCGCCGGGCAGCGCGATCCGCAGCGGGAACTGGCCGAAGATGGCCTCGGCCCGGCCGTAGAGCGCCTCGATGCCGGTGGTGCTCTGGCTGGCCAGCACCAGGTGCAGGCCGTACGAGCGGCCCTTGCGGGCCAGTTCCTCGATCAGGTCGACGGCCTGCCGGGCCAGCGCGTCGTTGCCGGCGAACAGCACGTGGAACTCGTCGATCACGGTGACGATCCGGGGCGGCCGGGCGTTGGGCGGCAGGTCGGCCAGGCGGCTGACCCCGTGCCGCTTGAGCAGGTCGGCGCGGCGGCCCAACTCGGCGCGCAGCTCCCGCAGCACCGCCACGCCGTACTCGCGGTCGGACTCGATGCCCACCGCGTCGGCGTGCGGCAGCCAGGACGGGTCGCGGTCGGTGGGCACGAACTCGGTGAAGCTCACGCCCTCCTTGAAGTCGAGCAGCATCAGCCGCAGCTCGGCCGGGGAGTAGCGGGCGGCCAGCCCGTAGAGCACGTCGAGCAGCAGCACCGTCTTGCCGGCGCCGGTGCGGCCGCCGATCAGCCAGTGCGGCGTGGCGTCGTCGAACGCCACCGCGAGCGGGCGGCGGCCTGCGCGGCCGAGCACGGTACGCAGGCCGGAGGCGGCGGACCCGGCCCAGCGCTGCGCGGGCAGCAGGTCGGCGAACGTGACGACGTCCTGGTCGGCGGTCTCGGCGTACCGGCGGGCCAGCGCGGTCACCGCGGCGTGCGACGGGTCGCCGTCGAGCACCACCGGCGCGGCCAGCCCGCTGCCGTCGGCGCTGAACGGGCGGCCGGGCGGGTCACCGACGAGCGTGTACCGCTCGGTGATCCGCAGGTGGGTGGTGGCGCCCAGCGGCGGCGCGGCGCTCGGCCCGGCGGGCCGGTGACCGGCCAGCAGCACGCAGACCGCGGCGGCCGGGCCGGCGTGGGTGAGCGCGGCGAGCCGGGCCAGCTCCCGGGGCGGCGGCGCGGACGCGGCCACCACCACCAGCAGCTCCCGGTCCTCCGGCGCGGACCGCTGGGCGGTACGGGCGTGCCGCTCGGCCGCGTCGAGCAGCGCTGCTGTCTCCGCCTCGGTGGTCGCCGCCGCGGCGAGCACCCCGGCGTCCTGCAGCGGGCGCAGCGGCAGGAACGCCGCGCCGAAGGCGGCCTGGTCGATGCCGACGACCCGGATCGCGCCGGCCGGAGCGGCGGTCAGCAGCCGCACCACCACCGCCCGCAGCAGCTCCCCGACGCGCGGGTCGCGGGCGTCCTGATCGAGCGCCAGATGCGCGCCCGCCCCCACCGGCACGAGCACCGGGAACGCGCCGTCGACTGTGGTCGCCGCGCCGAGGCGTACCGGAACGGGGTGGGTCGCGACGCGGGCGGTGCCGGGCACCGCGGCGGCCAGCTCACCGCCGAGGCGGGCCAGCCGCGCGACCAGCTCGGGGCTGCCCACCGGCGCCGGGCCGGCGGCGCCGAGCAGCCGCCGGGCCGCCTCCCAGTGGCGCAGTGCCTGCCGGTGCCGATCGACCGCCTGCCGGTACGCCGCCGCGAGTCTGCCCACCGTCCGCCCTCCGACGTCTTGCGATCGAGGGAACCCTAACGGACGCGCGGCGCAGCGGCACATGGCGCTCCGCACCGGGGATTCGTCCACTGTTCACCCGGCGGCGGACGGGCGCGCCGCCCACCGTTCCCCCGGCCCAGCTTGCCTTCCTCCAGGCAATCGTGGCGCACAGGAAGGCGACGACGTGACCTCACCTCTTCCCCGGCGGTCCCTGCTGCGCGGCGGCGTGGCCGGCGGGCTCGGCATCGTGGTGGCCGGCAGCCTGGAGGCGATCGCCGGCCCGGCCGCGGCCCGGCCCGCGTGCCGTCCCGCCGTCGGCTACGGCGACCTGGTGCCGGACCCGGCCGGCCTGCTGGCGCTGCCGCCGGGCTTCTCGTACACGGTGGTCGCGCAGGCGGGCGCGACGCTGCTGGAGTCCGGGCAGCCCACCCCGAGCGACGCCGACGGCACCGGCTGCTTCCGCGGCCCGCGCGGCTCGGTGCTGGTGAACAACCACGAGATCGGCGGCGACGAGCCGTACCCGGTGCCGGCGCTGACCGGTCTCACCTACGACCCGGGCGCCCGCGGCGGCACCACCACCATCGAGGTGGACCGGCACGGGCGGCGGCTGCGCGAGTACGTGAGCGTGGCCGGCACGCACAACAACTGCGCCGGTGGCATCACCCCGTGGGGCACGTGGCTGACCTGCGAGGAGACCGAGCAGCGGGCCGGTGGGCGATTCCTGAAGGACCACGGGTACGTCTTCGAGGTCGACCCGCACGACAGGTCCGCCAACACCGACCCGGTGCCGCTGACGTTCCTCGGGCGGTACTCGCACGAGGCGGTCGCGGTCGACCCGTACACGCACTCGATCTACCTGACCGAGGACGCGAGCGGGCCCAACGGCCTGTACTTCCGGTGGACGCCGCCGCCCGGTTTCCGGGCCGGCAAGGGCGCGCTGCGGGCGCTCGCCCAGCGGCCCGACGGCGGCGCCGCCGGCAGCCTCGCAGCGATGCGCTGCCTGCGCGGCGACACGCACGTGGCCGACCTGTCCGAGGCCACCACCCCCGGCACCCGCTACCGGGTCGAGTGGGTCGAGGTGCCGGACCGCGACGCCCGGACCGTGTCCGTACGCAAGCAGTTCACCGACGCGGAGGTGACCCGCAGCCGCAAGCTGGAGGGCGCCTGGTGGGGCGACGGCGGCGCGTACTTCGTGGCCAGCTACGCCCGGCACGACGACGGCAGCGCCAACGAGCACGACGGGCAGGTGTGGTTCTACGACCCGCGCCGGCAGACCGTCACGCTGAAGACGATCTTCGGGGTGAACGCCGACCCGGACGCCGACCACGGCAACTACGACGGGCCGGACAACATCACCGTGTCGCCGTACGGCGGGGTGATCCTGGCCGAGGACGGCGAGGGCGTGTCGCACCTGGTCGGCGTCACCGAGCAGGGCACTGCGTATCCGCTGGCGCGCAACGAGCTGAACGACAGCGAGTTCACCGGGCCGACGTTCAGCGCGGACGGCAGGACGCTGTTCGCCAACATCCAGTCGCCGGGGTACGTGTTCGCGATCACCGGGCCGTGGGGGCGGCCGGGTAACGGGCACCGCTGACGGGACGGTGAGCGGCCGGCGGTTCTCGCTCGGGAGCCGCCGGCCGAGCAGTGCTGGTCTGCGACAGACGTCCCATTCGACACCGCTGCACGGGTCGCCTGGCCAGGCGGATCATGCTGAACGTCTGCCATCCGTTCCGGGAGGGCAACGGACGGACCCTGCGCGCCTTCCTGCGCCAGCTCGGCGCCGCGGCCGGCTACCTGCTCGACTGGTCGGAACTCGACGCGGCGGACAACATCGCCGCTTGCGTCCAGCACCTGAACACCGGCGAGACGGACATCCTGACGGCAGCGCTCGATCCGGTCGTCCGGCGGATCAGCTGAGCCACGCTGCTCAGTCATAGATCCTGGAGGGTATCTCCTGTGCCGCTTGACGCATGCGTTCGCGCAGCTTGACCCGACGACCGCGAGGCCACTGCTGCTCCACCTGAGCACGTTGCCTCCCCGCGCGAGCGCAGCCCTCGGCGGAGACCGCCATCCCCCGCCGGGCCAGTTCGGCATCGAGATCTTCGCCGAGCGTCGGTGCTGGTGTCATCGACGCTCACTGACGCCGATCTCCTTGGCCAGGTCGACGAATCCCTGCCAGGCCGCCGGCGCGAAGGCCAGCGTCGCGCCGGCCCGGTCCTTGGTGTCCCGGACCAGCACGACGCCCGCGAGGTTGTCGGCGACCTCCACACAAGAGCCGCCGTTGTTGCCGCTCTTCGTGCTCTTGCGCCATCGCGCAGCGGTCATGTCCATGATCCTGCCGCTTCCATGATCAGGTCTAGTGACTGGGTTCGGGAGAGGGCCTCGCCCCTGATGCGCTCCCACCTACGGCTGAGCGTAGCAACGGCCGCAGCCTCACTAAGTAGCTGCGCGGACGCCTGGCTGTCGACGTGCGCGACATGTTCACCGGTGGGCAGTTCGGCGAGGATGAAGCCGCCACCGAGCCCCGGATACATGCCGATGTCCCTCGGCACGACGTGTATCTGCACACCGGGCAGGGCTGCGCAGTGGACCAGGTGCTCAAGCTGCTCCCGCATCAGCTCCCGGTCGCCGTAGGCCGACTGATGCAGTACGCCCTCGAAGATGACCGCGACGACCAGAGGCGGCCGGTCCCGACGGAGGATCGCCTGTCGTTCGAGCCGCGAGGCGACCAGCTCATCGATTTCCGCTGCGGTCAGCGCCTCGCCGGTCAGCGTCGCGCGTGCATATGCCTCGGTCTGCAACAGCCCGGGCACCCATGTGTGCTCGAACCAGCGGATCGACACGGCGTCCCGCTCCCAGTCGACCCACTCACGCAGCCACGGCGGTTCACGGCGCTTGAGGACGTCCGGCCAAAGATCCCCGACGTCCCGGCCGAGGAGCGCCGCCACCTGGGCACGTCGCCGAGGCTGCGGAATACGTCCCGGAGCGACCCAACGGGCCGCCGTCTTCGGATCCACGCCGATCTGAGCTGCAAGGCTCTCCGCCGTCTCACTGGCTTCGGCCATCGCCACCTGGAGCGCGTGGTTCATCCTTCCTCCCTCATGGACGTCCCGAACGTCTCGGCACCATACATCAACGCTGTGTATTGGTCCCATAGCTCTCGGCAAAGCTGACCTCCAGGCGACACAGCCGGTGCTCGGACGTCCGGCGGCCACAGGACCAGGGATGTCGGGGCGAGCCGCCTGACGCAGCCCCCTGGCAGGAGAGGAAACTCATGCCCGACAGCAGGCCGAGGGCGGGTCGACGCGACGCAACGGCGAATGACAGCCCGCTCAAGGCGGGAGACCTCCTCTGCCTCGACCGCAGGGCAAGCGTTCAGTTCTTTCGCCCGATCACCGTTCGCGTGATCCGGGAGATCGAGGATCGCCAGCCGTACGACGGCTGGGCATGGATCGAGGCGTACGAGTTGAACGCCCGAGGCACCGCAGTCGCCAAGCGGGAACTTTTCGTGTATTTGGCTGGTCTGCACCGACTGGAATCAACAACTCGGGAGCGCATGTCCAGCAGCAGCAGCCGCACTTACGCGGCCACGCGGCTGCGAGGGCTGGGGTGAGCACGGGCGCTCGCGCGCATCTGCCTATGCGCCCACTCTGGATCTGCAAACGCTGCGCTTATCCGTGGCCGTGCGCGGAGGCTCGACTCGCACTGCTCGCCGAGTACACGAACGATCGTGTCGCCCTGTCGATCTACCTGTGTGGGCAGCTCTATGACGCAGCCCACGAGCTACATCGCCTCAACCCGTACGAGGCTCCCAGCCCACAAGTGTTGTTCGCTCGATTCGTCGGCTGGGCACGGCCGCGCCCGCCACTTCATCCCGCGCAGAGCAGCCCTTGATACGTCACGTCGACAGACGGCCGGGCGACGAGTCGCATCAGGTCACACGGGCCGGCGGGCGCAGGCCGTCCAGCGCGATGGCCAGGACGCGGTCGCGCTGGGCCGGGTCCGGGAACTGGTACGCGGCCAGTCCGCTGATCAGCCGGATCACGTCGTCGAAGCCGGCGTCCGGCCGGGCGGCCCCGGCCTCCTGGGCGCGGCGCAGCAGCGGCTCGCCGGTCGCGTAGATCTCGGTGCGGCAGCTGCGGAACACCTCGGAGTCGTGCACCAGTTCCTCGGCCAGCGCCCGCTTGGTGGCCACGTAGGCGACGAACCGGTGCAGCCAGCCGACCAGGGCGTCCCAGGGCGGCTCGTCGGCCAGGTCGGCGGCGGAGGCACTGAGCGCGCGCACCTCCTCGACGTAGACCGCCTCGAACAGGTCCCGCCGGTGGGGGAAGTTGCGGTAGAGCGTGCCGATGCCCACGCCGGCCCGGCGGGCGATCTCCTCCAGCGACGCGCCCGCGCCGTGCTCGCCGAAGACCTCACGGGCGGCGGCGATGAGCGCGTCGTAGTTGCGGCGGGCGTCGGCCCGTTTCGGGCGGCGGGAGAAGACCTCACCGGGCACGTCGGCGTCGGTCATGACCCGCGTCACCCCTTCCGTCTTGCAACCGGAGGCAACCCTCCGCTAAGTTAATGGAGGCAAGCCTCCGGTTGCTGACCGGAGCCACCCCTCCGGATAGCTTACTCCGGACTTCCGGCCGCCACCGCCGCAGGACCGCGCGAGCGGCCACCAGTCTCGTACCGAACGGGGAGTCGTCCCACATGATCCACTCAACCCGGCGCGGCTCGCGCCGGCTCACCTTCCTCGTGCTGGCCGCCGGCACCGGATTCTTCGCGATGCTCCAGTCGCTGATCACGCCGGTGCTGCCCACCATCCAGCACGACCTCCACACCTCGCCCAACACGGTGACCTGGGTCCTCACCGCCTACCTGCTCTCCGCGTCCGTCTTCACGCCGATCATCGGCCGCGTCGGCGACATGGTCGGCAAGGAGAAGACGCTCGTCTTCTCGCTCGCCGCACTGGCGCTGGGCTGCCTGCTGGCGGCCGTCGCCCCCAGCATCGGCGTGTTGATCGCCGCCCGCGTGGTGCAGGGCATCGGCGGCGCCGTCTTCCCGCTGTCGTTCGGCATCATCCGCGACGAGTTCCCGGCCGCCCGGGTCAGCTCGGCGGTGGCTTCGATCTCCGCGGTCGTCGCAGTCGGCGGCGGGCTGGGCGTGGTGCTGGCCGGGCCGATCGTGGCCACGCTGGGCTACCGGTGGCTGTTCTGGATCCCGCTGGTGGTGGTCGGCCTGACCGCGCTCGCCGCGCACCGGTTCGTGCCGCGCTCGCCGGTACGCACCCCGGGCCGGATCAACTGGCTCAGCGCCGTACTCCTGTCCGGCTGGCTGGTGGCGCTGCTGCTGCCGGTCAGCAAGGGCGCCGCGTGGGGTTGGGGCTCCGGCCGGGTGGTCGGACTGCTGGCGCTGGCCGCGGTGCTCGCGGTCGCCTGGCTGGCGACCGAGGCGCGGGCCGCGAACCCGCTGATCGACCTGCGGATGATGCGCCTACCGGCGGTCTGGACCACGAACCTCGTCGGGTTGCTCTACGGCGCCTCGATGTTCGCCGTCTACGCCTTCCTGCCGCAGTTCGCGCAGATCCCGACCAGCGCCGGCTACGGCTTCGGCGCCAGCATCACCCAGGCCGGGCTGCTGATGCTGCCGATGCTCGTCGGCATGTTCGTGGCCGGCCTGCTGGCCGGACGGCTGCAGTCCCGGTTCAGCGCCAAGGCGCAGCTGAGCACAGGCGCGGTGTTCAACGTCGCGGCCGCCGCCATGCTGACCGTCGCGCACGACACCCGCTGGCAGGTCGGTGTCGCCGGTGGCCTGGTCGGCCTCGGCATCGGGCTGGCGTTCGCCTCGATGGCCAACCTGATCGTGGCGAACGTGCCGGCCGGGCAGACCGGCGCGGCGACCGGCATGAACGCCAACATCCGTACCATCGGCGGCGCGATCGGCGCGGCGCTCGCCAGTGCCGTGATCACTGCGAATCCGCAGCCGAGCGGGCTGCCCCGGGAGGCCGGTTTCACGGCGGGCTTCCTGCTGCTCACCGGCATCTCGGTGGCGGCGGCGCTGGCCGCGCTCGCCGTACCCTCCGGCCGCCGCCGGTGGCCGCGGCGACGGATCGGGCCGGCGGTGCCGGACCTGGCGCCGGCGCCGGAGCTGGTCCCGGCCCGCTGACCCCATGGGGTACGCGGACGGAAGCCCCGCCCGGCGCCGGTGCCGGGCGGGGCTTCGCCGTGCCGGTCAGCCGATCGCTGCGGTCAGCGCCGCCAGGTAGCCGTAGCGGTAGCCGTTCGCGTTCGGGTGGTACGCCTCGATCACGCCGCTGACGTCACGGATCCACGGGTCGGCGGCGCACACGCCGTGCCCGGCGAAGAACGGCCGCGCGTCGACGAACGTGCCCCCGGCCGCGGCGGCCCGGCCGGAGATGACGCCGTTGAGCGTGTCGGCGGCCTGGTTGAGGATGGTGCGCTTGTAGCTGCTCATGGCGAGCAGGCCGCAGGAGCCGGTCTCGAACAGCCGCGGGTAGCCGAGCACCACCAGCCGGGCGTTCGGGGCCCGGTTGCGGATCGCGGTGTACGTGGCGTCGAGCCGGGCGGGCAGCGTCGCGGTGGCGAACGCCTTCGACTCGTTGACCGCGCTCTCGCAGCTCGACGTGCTGCCGAACCGGCAACTGGTCATCACGTCGGCGAAGCCGGCGTCGTTGCCGCCGATGGTGATGGTCACCAGCGTGGTGCTGCTGCTGAGCTGGCCGACCTGGTTGTTCAGCACGTCGGCGGTGACCGCGCCGCCGCAGGCCGGGAACTTGAAGCTGGTGACCGAGTGGGCGGCGGCCCAGAGCGGGGCGTACGACTTCTGGCTGCGCAGGCAGGTGGACAGGTCGTACGGGCTGGCGCCGACCCCGGAGGAGTAGGAGTCGCCGAGAGCGACGTAGTTGACGGTGGCCGCCCGGGCGGCGCCGGGCAGGAGCACGGCGCCGAGGACGGCCGCCAGGACGGCGGCGAACACGGTACGGACGCGACGGGGCATGGCAGAGCCTCCACGGGGCAGGGTGGTGGAGCCCGTTGACCGCGCGCGTGGCCGAGGGATCGGTGCTGTTACTGGTCGGTAATGCTATCGAAACATTTGCCGAAATTGAATAGTCGAGATCGGCCGGACGGGACAGATGCGTTCACATGCGTCGATTAGCTTGGCGGTGACGACACCCGACGGAGGGAGTCCCCCGTGCGACGCGCACTCACGGCGGCCATCGCCGCCCTGACCCTCACCGCGGCCGGCACCACAGTGACCGGCGCGCCCGGCCAGGCCGCCCCGGCCGGATGGGGCCGGCCGCAACCCGCAGCGGCCACCCCGACGCCCGGCAGCCCCGGGCTGGGCGACAGCTACTTCCCCGACTACGGCAACGGCGGCTACGACGTCGGGCACTACGACATCCGGCTACGCTACGAGCCGGCCACCGACCGGCTCACCGGCACCACCACGATCCTGGCCACCGCCACCAAGGACCTGTCCCGGTTCAACCTGGACTTCGTCCTCGCCGTCGAGTCGGTGCGCGTGAACGGCTGGGTCGCCACGTACACCCGGGCCGGCGACCACGAGCTGGTGATCACCCCGGCCCGGCCGCTGACCAAGGGGCAGCAGCTCACCGTCGTGGTGAAGTACGCGGGCGTGCCGTCGCAGACCACGGTCCAGGGCTACACGGCGTGGACCCGTACCGCCGACGGGGCGCTCGCCGTCAACGAGCCCGAGTCGGCCTGGTGGTGGTACCCGAGCAACGACCACCCGAAGGACAAGGCCACCTGGGACATCTCCGTCTCGGTGCCGACCGGCGTCGAGGTGATCAGCAACGGCGTGCAGCCGCGCGACCCGCTGCCCGAGGCCGGCAACCGCACCCGGTGGAGCTGGCGCAGCGTCAAGCCCGGCGCCACGTACCAGGCGTTCCTGGCCATCGGGCAGTACGACATCGTCACCGACGTCGCGCCCAACGGCCAGCCGGTGGTGAACGCGTACAGCACCACGCTCGGCGAGCGCCTGCCCGCCGCGCGGGCCAGCATCGAACGCACCGCCGAGATCGTCGACTGGGAGAGCGGGCTGTTCGGCCCGTACCCGTTCGAGGCGCAGGGCGGCGTGGCCGGGCCGGTCGACGGCATCGGCTTCGCGCTGGAGACGCAGACCCGCCCGGTGTACGGCCCCGGCTTCTGGCGGCGCGGCGCCAACCCGTACGTGGTGGTGCACGAGAACGCCCACCAGTGGTTCGGCGACTCGGTGTCGGTGGCGGACTGGCGGCACATCTGGCTCAACGAGGGCTTCGCCTCGTACGCCGAGTGGCTCTGGTCCGAGGAGCAGGGCGAGGGCACCGCGCAGGAGCTGTTCGACTTCACCTACGACAGCTACCCGGCCGACTCCGAGTTCTGGCAGGTGCGCCCCGGTGACCCGGGCCCGAGCGGGATCTTCGACGACGCCGTCTACGACCGGGGCGCGATGGCGCTGCACCAGATCCGGCTCGCCGTCGGCGACGCCGCGTTCTTCCGCATCCTGCGCACCTGGACGGCCAAGCGGCAGTACGGCAACGGCACCGTCGCGCAGTTCCAGGCGCTCGCCGAGCGGATCTCCGGGCGGGACCTCGACGCGGTGTTCACCACCTGGCTGTTCACGCCCGGCCGCCCCGACGTGACCGCCGCCGCGCGGACGAGCGCCGCACCGGCGCAGCCGGCCTCGTGGACGAAGATCCGCGCGGCGCACGACCTGCTCGGCCGCTGACCGGGCGCCGGCCGGGCCGCTCCCCCACCCGGGGGGCGGCCCGGCCGGCCGGTCAACCGGCGGTCGGCACGGGTGCCGCAGTCGACGCCGTCCAAGGCTGCGCCGCCTCGACCGCGCGGATGTGGCGGTAGGCGAACCAGAGCGGCGGGAACGCGCCGACCGCGAACGAGAGGTCGACGAGCGTCCAGAACCAGGGGATGTCCCGGATCGGACCGCAGATCACCGCCAGCGGCACGATGCCGGCGCAGGCGATCATTCCGACCTGGACCACCCACACGTTGCGGACCGGGTCACGCAGCGGCCCCCAGAACGCCACCGCGAGCACCAGGTGCGCGAAGGCCAGCCAGTCGGTGCCGTACCGCAGGAACGGGTAGTCCTCACCGGCCGCCACCAGTCCGACGTGGACCCGCTCGATCCAGTCGACCAGCGCCGGGAACTGCCCGGCGAGCGGGTCGGACGCCGCCAGCAGCCAGCGCACCTCGACCTCCAGCGGGAACGCGGTCACCCCGCTGAGGAAGAGCCCCGCCACCACCAGCCAGAGCCAGCGGCGGATGCGCCGCAGGCGTACCTCGACGTCCATGGCCGCAGCCTAACGACGGTCGTCGTGCCGCCGGGGCCCCGTCCGGCATGACCTGGGCCACCCTTCCCGGACCGCCGCGCGGCGGCGGGTGTTAAGAAGGGCCCCCTCCTCTACCTGAGGCGTTAAGAGGGGGCCCTTCCTTTCACCTGGCGGCGAGCGGCTGGCGGGCCGGGTCGACCGGGGCGGGCAGGTCGCCCACCCCGCCCAGGTACGTGTGGATCGCCGCCGCGGCGGCGCGTCCCTCGGCGATCGCCCAGACGATCAGCGACGCGCCCCGGTGCATGTCACCGGCGACGAAGACGCCGTCGGTGGCCTGCCAGTCCGGGCGGGAGTCGATCGCGCCCCGGCCGTTGCGGGTCACCCCGAACTGCGCCAGCAGCGGCTGCTCCTCGGTGCCCTCGAAGCCGATGGCGAGCAGCACCAGGTCGGCCGGGATCTCGCGCTCGGAGCCGGGCAGCGCGGTGACGATGCGGCGACCGTCCACCTTCTCCACTGTCACCTCGGCGATCCGGACCGCGCGGACCTGGCCGGTGCCGTCGTCCACGAACTCCTGGACGGCGACGGCGAAGACCCGCTCGCCGCCCTCCTCGTGCGCCGGGTAGTTGCGCAGCACCCACGGCCAGGTCGGCCACGGGTCCCGCGCCGCGTCCCGCTCCGTCGGCGGCTCCGGGTAGAGGTCGAGCTGATGTACGCCGGCCGCGCCCTGCCGGTGCGCCACGCCGAGGCAGTCGGCGGCGGTGTCGCCACCACCGATGATCACCACGTGCTTGCCGGCGGCGTCGATCGGCGTACCGTCGGGCAGCGTCGCGAGGGCGGGCTTCCCGTCCCCGGCGGCGGCCACCACCCGGTTCGCGGCGACCAGGTGCGCCATCGCCTGGTGCACGCCGCGCAGCGCCCGGCCGGGCGTCTCCGGGGTGTCCCGGCCCTGCAACGCGCCGCAGGCGAGCAGCACCGCGTCGTGCTCGGCGCGCAACTGCTCGGCGGTCACGTCGACGCCGACCTCGACGCCGGTGCGGAACCGCACGCCCTCGGCGGTGAGCTGGGCCAGCCGCTTGTCGATGTGCTGCTTCTCCAGCTTGAAGTCGGGGATGCCGTAGCGGAGCAGGCCGCCGATCGCGTCGTCGCGCTCGTACACGGTGACCGTGTGACCGGCGCGGGCGAGCTGCTGCGCGGCGGCCAGCCCGGCCGGGCCGGAGCCGACCACGGCCACCGACCGGCCGGTGGACACGGACGCGGGCCGGGGCCGCAGGCCGTCGCGGGCCACCGCCGCGTCGGCGATCTCCACCTCGACCTGCTTGATGGTGACCGGCTGCTGGCCGCCCAGGCCGAGCACGCAGGCCGCCTCGCACGGCGCCGGGCAGAGCCGGCCGGTGAACTCGGGGAAGTTGTTGGTGGCGTGCAGCGAGTCCACCGCCGCGTCCCAGTTGCCGGTGCGGACCAGGTCGTTCCAGTCCGGGATGCGGTTGCCCAGCGGGCAGCCGTCGTGGCAGAACGGGATGCCGCAGTCCATGCACCGGGTGGCCTGCTCGCGGATCAGCTCCTCACCGGCCGGCGGGTACACCTCCCGCCAGTCGGAGATGCGCACCGGCACCGGACGGCGGGCCGGCAGCCGCCGGTCGTAGCGCAGGAAACCGTTCGGGTCAGGCACGAGCCACCTCCTGGGCGACCGCCCGGGGCGCGGGCGGTACCGGCGCGGGCGAGAGGGCGCTCATCACCGCGTCGTCGACGTCTCGGCCGGCGGCTTCGGCGGCCCGCATGATCTCCATGACCCGGCGGTAGTCCCGGGGCACCACCGCGGTGAACTCCTCCACCGCCTGCGGCCAGCGCTTGAGCAGGTCCTCGGCGACCGCCGAGTCCGTCTCGGCGAAGTGCCGCTGGACCAGCTCGTGCAGCCGGTCGCGTTCCTCGTCGCGCAGCGGCGACAGGTCGACCAGCTCGGTGTTGACCAGTCGCCGGTCGAGCCGGTGCACGAACGCGGTGCCGCCGGACATGCCGGCGGCGAAGTTGCGCCCGGTCGGCCCGAGCACCACGACGGTGCCGCCGGTCATGTACTCGCAACCGTGGTCACCGAGACCCTCGACCACCGCCACCGCGCCGGAGTTGCGGACCGCGAACCGCTCCCCCACCCGGCCGCGCAGGTAGACCTCGCCGCCGGTCGCGCCGTACAGGATGGTGTTGCCGGCGATGATCTGGTCCTCGGCCCGGCGGCCGGGCGCGGCGTCCACGCCGACGAACGGCGCGTCGGCGTCCGGCCGCACCACGAGGCGTCCGCCGGACAGTCCCTTGCCGACGTAGTCGTTGGCGTCGCCGTGCAGGCGCAGCGTGACGCCGCGCGGCAGGAACGCGCCGAACGACTGGCCGGCGGTGCCGCGCAGCAGGAACTCGATCGTGTCGTCGGGCAGGCCGGCGCCGCCGAAGCGGCGGGTCACCTCGCCGCCGAGCATCGCGCCGACGCTGCGGTGCTCGTTGCGCACCTCGACCTCGACCCGGACCGGGGTGCGCTCCCGCAGCGCCGGCCCGGCCAGCTCGATGAGCCGGTTGTCCAGCGCCGCGTCGAGGCCGTGGTCCTGGGCGCGTACGCCCCGGCGGGCCGCGCCCTCGGGCAGCTCGGGCAGGTGCAGCACGCGGCTCAGGTCGAGCCCGTGGCCCTTCCAGTGGTCGATCGCGCCGGCCACGTCGAGCAGCTCGGTGTGCCCGATCGCCTCGTCGATGCTGCGGAAGCCCAGCTCGGCCAGGTAGCCGCGGACCTCCTCGGCGAGGAAGAGGAAGAAGTTCTCCACGAACTCGGGGCGGCCGGTGAAGCGCTCGCGCAGCACCGGGTTCTGGGTGGCGATGCCGACCGGACAGGTGTCCAGGTGGCACACCCGCATCATCACGCAGCCCTCGACGATCAGCGGGGCGGTGGCGAAGCCGAACTCCTCGGCGCCGAGCAGCGCCGCGATCAGCACGTCCCGGCCGGTCTTGAGCTGGCCGTCGACCTGCACGGTGACCCGGTCGCGCAGCTTGTTCAGCAGCAGCGTCTGCTGTGCCTCGGCCAGGCCCAGCTCCCACGGGGTGCCGGCGTGCTTGAGCGAGTTGAGCGGGGACGCGCCGGTGCCGCCGTCGTGGCCGGAGATCAGGATGACGTCGGCCTTGAGCTTGGCCACGCCCGCTGCGACGGTGCCCACGCCGACCTCGCTGACCAGCTTGACGTGCACCCGGGCGGCCGGGTTGACGCACTTCAGGTCGTGGACGAGCTGGGCCAGGTCCTCGATGGAGTAGATGTCGTGGTGCGGCGGCGGGGAGATCAGGCCGACACCGGGGGTGGCGTGCCGGGTCCGGGCGATCCACGGCCAGACCTTGTTGCCGGGTAGCTGCCCGCCCTCGCCGGGCTTCGCGCCCTGCGCCATCTTGATCTGGAGGTCGTCGGCGTTGACGAGGTATTCGCTGGTCACGCCGAAGCGGCCGCTGGCGATCTGCTTGACCGCGGAGCGCCGCGCCGGGTCGTGCAGCCGCTCGACGTCCTCGCCGCCCTCGCCGGTGTTGGACTTGCCGCCGAGCCGGTTCATCGCGATGGCGAGCGTCTCGTGCGCCTCCGCCGAGATCGACCCGTACGACATGGCGCCGGTGGCGAAGCGCTTGACGATCTCGCTGGCCGGCTCGACCTCGTCCAGCGGCACCGGCGGACGTACGCCGGTGCGCAGCGTGAACAGCCCGCGCAGCGAGCCGGCCTGCGCGGCCAGCTCGTCGACCTTCGCGGTGTACTGCCGGAACACGTCGTACTGGCGGCTGCGGGTGGCGTGCTGGAGCAGGAAGACGGTCTCCGGGTTGAACAGGTGCAGCTCGCCCTCGCGGCGCCACTGGTACTCGCCGCCGACCTCCAGCCGGTCCGTGGCCTGCACGCCGGGCGCCGGCCAGGCCCGCGCGTGCCGGGCCGCCACCTCGGCGTGGATCTCGGTCAGCCCGATGCCGCCGATGGTGCTCGGCGTGCCCCGGAAGTACCTGTCGACCAGGCGGGTCTCCAGGCCGACCGCCTCGAAGACCTGCGCTCCGCAGTACGACGACACGGTCGAGATGCCCATCTTGGACATGATCTTCAGGACGCCCTTGCCGAGCGCCTTGACGTAGTTGCGGACCGCCTTCACCCGGTCGACGCCGGCCAGCACGCCGGTGGAGATCATGTCCTCGACCGACTCGAAGGCCAGGTACGGGTTGACCGCCGCCGCGCCGTACCCGATCAGCACCGCCGCGTGGTGCACCTCGCGGCAGTCGCCGGACTCGACGATCAGCGCGACCTGGGTGCGGGTCTGCTCGCGTACCAGGTGCTGGTGCACCGCGGCGGTGAGCAGCAGCGACGGGATCGGGGCCAGGTCGGCGTTGGAGTCCCGGTCGGAGAGCACCAGGATGCGTACGCCGTCCTCGATCGCCTCGGAGACGTGCCGGCAGATCTCGGTCAGCCGGGCCTTGATGCCGGCGCCGCCGTCGCGCAGGCGGTAGAGACCGGAGACCCGGACCGCCTTGAAGCCGGGCAGGTCGCCGTCCTCGTCGATGGAGAGGATCTTGGCCAGCTCGTCGTTGTCGATCACCGGGTACGGCAGCACGATCTGCCGGCAGCTCGCCGGACCCGGGTCGAGCAGGTTGCCCTCCGGCCCGATGGTGGACGCCAGGCTGGTCACCAGCTCCTCCCGGATGGCGTCCAGCGGCGGGTTGGTGACCTGCGCGAAGAGCTGATGGAAGTAGTCGTAGAGCAGCCGCGGCCGGGTGGACAGCGGGGCGATGGGCGTGTCGGTGCCCATCGAGCCGATCGGCTCCGCGCCGCTGCGGGCCATCGGGCCGAGCAGGATCTTCAGCTCCTCCTCGGTGTAGCCGAACACCTGCTGGCGGCGGCGTACCGAGTCGTGGGTGTAGACGATGTGCTCGCGGGCCGGCAGGTCGTCCAGCTCGATCAGGCCCGCGTGCAGCCACTCCTGGTACGGCTGCTCGGCGGCCAGCTCGGTCTTGATCTCGTCGTCGGAGACGATCCGGCCGTTGACGGTGTCGACCAGGAACATCCGGCCCGGCTGGAGCCGGCCCTTGGCGATCACGGTGGACGGGTCCAGGTCGAGCACGCCCGCCTCGCTGCCTAGCACCACCAGCCCGTCGGCGGTGTGCCACCAGCGGCCCGGGCGCAGCCCGTTGCGGTCGAGCACCGCGCCGACGATCTCGCCGTCGGTGAAGGCGACCGAGGCCGGGCCGTCCCACGGCTCCATCAGGCTGGCGTGGAAGCGGTAGAAGGCGCGCTTGTCGGCGCGCATGTCCGGGTCGTTCTCCCACGCCTCGGGGATCATCATGAGCACCGCGTGCGGCAGGCTCCGCCCGGCCAGGTGCAGCAGCTCCAGGACCTCGTCGAAGTTCGCCGAGTCGGACGCGGCCGGGGTGCACACCGGGAAGACCCGGCGGATGTTGCCGGGCAGGTTCGGGCTGCGCAGCAGCGCCTCGCGGGCCTGCATCCAGTTGCGGTTGCCGCGAATCGTGTTGATCTCGCCGTTGTGCGCGATGAACCGGTACGGGTGCGCCAGCGGCCAGGAGGGGAACGTGTTCGTGGAGAAGCGCGAGTGCACCAGCGCGATGGCGCTGACCACCCGCTCGTCGGTCAGCTCCGGGTAGAACTCCGGAAGCTGGTCCGGGGTGAGCATGCCCTTCCACACCATGGTGCGGCCGGACAGCGACGGGAAGTACGCCGGCACGCCCCGCTCGGCGGTCTCCCGCTCGACCTGCTTGCGCAGGCAGAACGCCACCCGGTCCAGGTCCAGCCCGGTCAGCGGGGAACCGGCCGGGCCGGCCGGCGAGCCGGTCAGCCGGCGCGCGGCCACGAAGAGCTGCCGGACCCGGGGCATCGCCGCGAGCGCCGTCTCCCCCAGGCCGGACGGGTCGGTCGGCACCTCGCGCCAGCCGAGCACGTCGGCGCCCTCGACCAGCGCGTACTTGTCGACCACCTGGCGGGCACGGGTCTCGGCCGCGTCGTCGTCGGGCAGGAACACCAGGCCGGTGGCGTACTGGCCGGCCGGGGGCAGCGGGAAGTCGACGGTGGCGCGCAGGAACGCGTCCGGCACCTGGATCATGATGCCGGCGCCGTCCCCGGTGTTGTGCTCCGCGCCCCGGGCGCCCCGGTGGTCCAGCCGGCACAGCGCCCCGAGGCCGTTCGCGACGACCTGGTGCGAGCGCCGCCCGTGCAGGTCGGCCACGAAGGCCACACCGCAGGCGTCATGCTCGTACGCGGGGTCGTAGAGCCCGGTCGCCGGTGGGGCCGACTGCGGGCTGTGAGGGTACGGAAAGGCCACCGGGCCTCCTGTCGTCACTCAGGATGGATCATGATGGGGACGACGTCGGCCCTCTGCGGTTTATTGAGTCTACGTTAGGGCTTCCGGCGCAAGGCCAGTTCAGATTGATCACACTTCCAGATGCTGGGACATGTAGTCTCGCGCGGTGGATCTCGCACGCGCTGACGTACTCGACCGGTTGGAGCGGTTCTACGACGCGGTGCCCCGCGACGGGGCCCGGACCGAGGAGTACGGCGCCCTGGTGCTCTTCGTCCGGGAAGGCGCCGGATGGCCGTTCTACGCCCGGCCCCGGCTCGACGCCACCGAGCGCCCCACCCTCGCCGATGTCAACGCGGTACGCACCCGGCAGCAGGAACTGGGCCTGCCGGAGGCGTTCGAATGGGTGCACGAGCACCAACCGGAGCTGCTGGCGGTGGCCCGCTCAGCCGGGCTGAGCGTGCTGGAGGCGCCGCTGATGCTGCTGGAACCGGAGCGCCTGCCCGAACCGGGGACGTTCAGCGACGTACCGGTGCGGGTGCTGGACCCCGGCGACGCGGGCTTCGCCGCGGACATCGCGCTGCGGCGGGCCGTCGCCGCGGTCGGCTTCGCCAACGGCGGCACCGCGCGCGGCGAGGCCGGGCCGGCCGAGCGGGATGCCACCGTCTCCGGGCTGGACGTGGCCGCGCTGGAGGAGGAGGCGACCCGGGTCGCCGACGGCCGGCGCATCTCCGTGCTCGCCGCCACGCCCGAGGAAGGCGCGCTCGCCGGCGGCATGGCCATGCGGGTCGGCGACGTGGCGGAGATCGCCGGGGTGGCCACGCTGCCGTCCGCGCGGCGGCGCGGCCTCGGCGCGGCGGTGACCGCCACCCTCGCTCGGGAACTGCGGGCCGCCGGCACCGACCTGATCTTCCTCAGCGCCGGCAGCGAGGACATCGCCCGGGTCTACCTGCGGGTCGGGTTCCGCCGGATCGGCACCGCCTGCATCGCCGAGCCCGCCGCCGTCATCTGAGGCCGCACGCGGACGGTCAGGACGGCGGCTGCCAGGCGGCGGCCGCCGCGGCGGCCGTGTTGCGCAGGCGCGGGCTGATCGTGCCGAGGGCGGCGTCGCGGGCGCGCAGCGCCAGCCGGCCCCGGGCCTGCAGGACCGCCGACATCCGCCGGGTCTGCCGGACCATCGTGGCCGCGCGGGGCCGGCGCAGCCTGTCGTACGCGGTCACCGCGTCCGGCAGCCGCGACTCCCGTAGCAGTCCGGCCAGCGTCGCCGCGTCCTCGAACGCCAGGCAGGCGCCCTGGCCGAGGTGCGGCGGCATGGCGTGCGCGGCGTCGCCGAGCAGCACCACGCCGCCCGGCCCGGCCGGGAAGCCGTACGCCTTCGGCAGCGGACGCAGCTCGCGGATCTCCTGCTGCACCACGTCGTCCGGGTCGGTCGCGTCCAGCAGCGTGCCGATCGGCGCGGGCCAGCCCGCGAACCAGCGCTTGAGCAGCGCGAGCTGGACCTCGGGCGGCTCCGGGCGGGGCGCGCCCGCCGCCGTGGCCACCCAGTAGACGCCGCCCCGGCGGGACGCCCCGGCGTTGCCCCGCTCGCCGAGCGAGGCGGCCAGGAACCGGTAGCCGGCGCCCAGCGTCTCCCCTTGCAGCGGCTGGTCGTCGGGCAGTTGCGGGGCCCGGTACCAGGGGATGACCGCCCGCCACGCCGCGCACCCGGAGCTGACCACCGAGGTCTCCGGCGCCAACTGCCGGCGGATCTCGCTGTCGGTGCCGTCGGCGGCCACCACCAGGTCCGCCTCGTAGGTGTGCCGGCCGTCGCCCACCGCCGGGCGCTCACCGGACGCGGCGCGCACCGTCCGCACGCTCACGCCGGTACGCAGCTCGACCCGGTCACCCAGGCCGGCGATGAGCGCGTCGTGCAGGTCCTCCCGGTGCACCACCACCGGCATCCGCTCGGCCGGGGTGGACCGGGCCTGCACCAGCCAGTGCCCGTCCGGGCGGCGCACGCCGCCGTCGGGCAGCGGGGTGGCGATCGCGTCCAGCCCGTCGCCCAGCCCGAGGGCGCGCAGCGCGCGTACCCCGTTGGGCCAGAGCACCACGGCGGTCGCCTCCGGCCGGACCCGGTCGGCGCGTTCCAGCAGCGTGACCTGCCATCCCGAGCGGGCCAGCACGCCGGCCACCGCCATCCCGCCGAGGCCGGCGCCGACCACCACCGCGCTGCGCATGACTCCCCCGCTCAGCTGTCCCGGTCGGTGGGGCGCGCGGCGGCGTCGGCCCGGCCCGCGTTCGTGCGCTCGGCGTCCGTCCGTTCCGCGTCGGCGTCGGTGCCGTCCGCGTCGGCGCCGTCGGTGGCGGCGGGGTCGGTGTCCGTGCGGTCGGCCTGCTCCGCGTCGCCGTCGGTGGCACCGTCGGGGGTCTCCGGCCGGTCGTCGTCGGCCGCCGGCTCCACCGGGGGCAGCACGCCGGTCTTCCGGTACGCGTCGAACTGTTCCTCGCTCACCACCCGGTAGCCCTCGGGCGGGGCCGGCCGCGCGGCGGCCTCCCGGGCGGAGAGGTCGACCTGGGAGACGTCCCCGGACGGGGTGGGCGCGGCGGCCGGTTCGCCCACCGGCACGAGGTATTCACGGGGGCCCCGCACCCGGACGAAGTAGGCCAGCGCGCCGAGGAAGACCAGCACGGCGGTCCAGACGTTGAGGCGTACTCCGAGGATCAGGTTCGCCTCGTCGGTGCGCATCAGCTCGATCCAGAACCGGCCCGCCGTGTAGCCCATCACGTAGAGCGCGAACGCCCGGCCGCGCCCGAGCCGCAGCTTGCGGTCGAGGTAGAGCACCAGCGCGGCGACGCCGACGTTCCAGAGCGCCTCGTAGAGGAACGTCGGATGGTAGAGCCCCGGCTGGAGCACCGGGTTGCCGGCGTCGTCGCGCAGCGCGTGGCCCGGGTTGTCCGGGTCCATCACGTGCACCTCGAGACCCCAGGGCAGCGTGGTGCGCCCGCCGTACAGCTCGTTGTTGAACCAGTTGCCCAGCCGGCCGACGGCCTGCGCCAGAGGCAGGCCCGGCGCCAGCGCGTCGGCGATCACGGTGAACGGGATGCCGAGCTGCCGCGCGGCGAGCCACGCGCCGACCGCGCCACCGGCCACCGCGCCCCAGATGCCGAGGCCGCCCTCCCAGATGTAGAGCGCCTTGATCGGCTCGCCGCCGGCGCCGAAGTATTTCTCCGGCGACGTGATCACGTGGTAAATCCGCGCGCCGATGATGCCCGCCGGCACCGCCCAGACGGCGATGTCGAGCACCGCGCCCGGCGCCACACCGCGGCGGCGCAGCCGGTACTCGGTGACCACGCAGGCCACCACGATGCCGAGGATGATGCAGAGCGCGTACGCCCGGATCGGAACCGGACCGAGCTGCCAGACGGCGGTGCTGGGGCTGGGCATGGCCGCCAGTGGGGTCATCGGGGCGAGGGTCACGGGTGCACACGGTACCGGTGCGGACTGTGTGCGCGGCACCCCGGTCGGCCTGCCGCGCGGGTCGGATGACTTCTGGTTTGCACCGTCATAGGCTCTTTGTCCATGAGCTCGCTCACCTGGGCGGTCGCCGCTGTCGTCACCGACGCATCCGGGCGGCTGCTGCTCTGCGGCCGGTCCGAGGGGGCCCGGCGCTGGGGCCTGCCGGGCGGGCGGCTGCGCCACGACGAGAGCCCGGTGGATGCCGTCGTCCGGGCGGTCCGCACGGAGACCGGCTGGGCGGTGGCGCCGGCCGACCTGGTCGGCCTCTACCGGGTCACCGGTCCACCGGTGCCCGCCCCATCGGCCGGGCGGTGCGGCGCGCGCCCAGACGTGCTGGTGCACGTGTTCCGCGCCGGACCGGCCGACGCCGGACCGGCGGGCGAACCGGCGACCGGGTGCCTGCCTCGGTGGTGGCCGCCGCAAGAGCTGCCCGACGTGCTGACCCCCACGACGCGCGCGGCGATCGCGGACGCGCTCGCCGGCCGCGCCGGCGTGCTGCGGCACACGACCGCCGCCGACGCGCTCACGCCACCCGGCGACGGGCAGCCCGGCGACGGGCAGCCCGCCCCGCCCGGCCAGCGCGCCTCCGAGCAGGTCGACAGCAGTAGCCGCTGACCGCCCGCCCGCTCGCTCGCTTGATCGACACCAGTTCGGCGAAGTGGCGGTATCCCGGCGTCCTGGACCACGCCAGCTCGGCGAAGTGGAGTCGATCAAGCAGGTGGCGAGCGGGGCGTCAGCGGGCCGGGTTGCGGACGCCCTCGGCCAGTTCGGCGCTCAGCTTGCGCAGCGCGGTCAGGCCGGCGGCCTGGTCCGGGGCGTCCAGCACGCAGCGGACCAGCGCGCTGCCCACGATCACCGCGTCGGCGTACCCGGCGACGGTGGCGGCCTGCGCGCCGGTGCCCACGCCCAGCCCGACGCCGACCGGGATGTCGGTGACCTCGCGCAGCCGGGAGACCAGGACCGGGGCCGCCTCGGAGGTCTGCGCGCGGGCGCCGGTGACGCCCATGATCGCGGTGGCGTAGACGAAGCCGCGGCAGTGCTCGGCGGTCATCCGCAGCCGCGCGTCGGTCGAGGACGGTGAGACCAGGAACGTCCGGTCCAGGCCGTGCGCGTCGGAAGCGGCCAGCCACTCGGCGGCCTCGTCGGGGATCAGGTCCGGGGTGACCAGGCCGGTCCCACCGGCGGCGGCCATGTCGCGGGCGAACGCGTCGACGCCGTACTGCTCGATCGGGTTCCAGTAGGTCATGGTGACCACGCTCGCCCCGGTCGCGGCGACCGCCTCGACGACGCGCAGCGCGTCCGCGACGCGGACGCCACCGGCGAGCGCGATGTCGCTCGCCTTCTGGATGACCGGGCCGTCCATCACCGGATCGGAGTACGGGATCTCCACCTCGATGACGTCCACGCCCGCCTCGACCATGGCCTTCATGGCGGCGATGCTGCCCTCGACGGTCGGGAAACCGGCCGGCATGCAGCCGACCAGCACGGCCCGGCCGTCCGCCCGCGCCTTGTCGAAGGCGACCCCGATGCGGCTCACGCTGTCACTCCTTGTCGAGGATGCCGAAGTACGCGCCGGCGGTGTGCACGTCCTTGTCGCCCCGGCCGGACAGGTTGACCACGATCAACGGCTCCCGGCCCAGCTCCTCGGCGAGCCGGGGGGCGATCGCGCGGGCGCCGGCCAGCGCGTGCGCGCTCTCGATCGCCGGGATCACGCCCTCGGTTCGGCAGAGCATCTCGAACGCGGCCATCGCGTCGGCGTCGTCGACCGGCAGGTACGTGGCCCGCCCGGTGTCGTGCAGCCAGGCGTGCTCCGGGCCGACGCCCGGGTAGTCCAGGCCGGCCGAGATCGAGTGCGACTCGATGGTCTGCCCGTCGGCGTCCTGCAGCACGTACGTGCGGGTGCCGTGCAGCACGCCCGACGAGCCGCCGGTGATGCTGGCGGCGTGCCGGCCGGTCCCGACGCCCTCGCCACCGGCCTCGAAGCCGTAGAGGCGGACCCCGGCGTCCGGCACGAACGCGTGGAAGATGCCCAGCGCGTTGGAGCCGCCGCCGACGCACGCCGCGACCGCGTCCGGCAGCGTGCCGGTCAGGTCCAGGCACTGCTGGCGGGCCTCCACGCCGATGCCACGGACGAAGTCGCGGACCATCTCCGGGAACGGGTGCGGGCCGGCGGCGGTGCCGATCAGGTAGTGGGTGTCGTCGACGTTGGCGACCCAGTCCCGCATCGCCTCGTTCATCGCGTCCTTGAGCGTGCGCGAGCCGGTGGTCACCGGGACGACGGTGGCGCCGAGCATCCGCATCCGGGCCACGTTGAGCGCCTGCCGCTCGGTGTCCACCTGGCCCATGTAGACGACGCATTCCAGGTCGAACAGCGCGGCGGCGGTGGCGGTGGCCACGCCGTGCTGGCCGGCGCCGGTCTCCGCGATGACCCGCCGCTTGCCCATCCGCTTGGTGAGCAGCGCCTGGCCCAGCACGTTGCGGACCTTGTGCGCGCCGGTGTGGTTGAGGTCCTCCCGCTTGAGCAGGACCCGCGCCCCGACCTGCGCGGAGAAGCGCCGGGCCTCGTAGAGCATCGAGGGCGTGCCGGCGTAGTCACGCAGCAGCGCGTCGAACTCGGCGAGGAAGTCCTCGTCGCCCATCGCCTTGCGGTACGCCGCGTCCAGCTCGTCCAGCGCGGCGACGAGCGCCTCCGGGACGAACCGGCCGCCGAACCGGCCGAAGTGGCCGGCGGCGTCGGGAACCTGGCCGGCTGCGGGTGCGGCGCTCATCGCGGGCGTCCTCTCGGATCGGGTGGCCCGGCGGCTCAGCGCACCGGGCGGGGCGTGGCCGGGTGGTTACCGGCGTTGACCAGCTCGGCGACCGCTTCACGCGGGCTCTTCTGGGTGACCAGGCCCTCGCCCACCAGCACGGCGTCGGCGCCGGCGGAGGCGTACCGGATCAGGTCGTGCGGACCGCGCACCCCGGACTCGGCGATCTTGACGACGCTGCTCGGCAGGCCGGGCGCGATCCGCTCGAACACCGAGCGGTCGACCTCCAGCGTACGCAGGTCACGGGCGTTCACGCCGATCACCTGCGCGCCGGCCTCCAGGGCGCGGTCCGCCTCCTCCTCGGTGTGCACCTCGACCAACGCGGTCATGCCCAGCGACTCGATCCGCTCCAGCAGGCCGACCAGCACGTTCTGCTCCAGCGCGGCGACGATCAGCAGCACCAGGTCGGCGCCGTGCGCGCGGGCCTCGTGCACCTGGTAGCTGGAGACGACGAAGTCCTTGCGCAGCACCGGCACGTTCACCGCGGCCCGCACCGCCGCCAGGTCGTCGAGCGACCCGCCGAACCACCGGCCCTCGGTGAGCACGCTGATCGCCCGCGCTCCCCCGGCCGCGTAGTCACCGGCCAGGTCCGCCGGGTCGGCGATCTCGGCCAGCCGCCCCTTGGACGGCGACGAGCGCTTCACCTCGGCGATCACGGCCACGCCGGGCCGGCGCAGGGCCGCGTACGCGTCCAGCGGCGGCGGCGCGGCGGCGGCCAGCTCACGGATCCGCTCCAGCGGAACCTGCTCCTGCCGCCGGGCCACGTCCTCGCGCACACCGGCCAGGATCTCGTCGAGCACGCCTGCGGACGGCGCCGCTCCGGCGTCGTCCCCCTCCGCGTGCGCATGCTCAGCAGTCACCAACGGACTCCCCTCTCCGGGCGTCATGGGCCGATGCTAGGGGGCGCCACCTGGCGACAAGTGCCGGGGGGTATGGCGCACCTCACGACATGGGCTGTGGCATGATGGCCGACTTCCGGTGAACGCCACGTCACGCAGCGCCACGCTGGCATCGACCGTCACCCATCCCCCATCTCACCACGGTTGATCCGTCGCCGCAGCACCGCTCCCGCGCCGGGCTGTGACCAAGCTCAAGGACCTCCGGCCCTGCCCAGGTCGGGCCGCCTGGCGGACCGTTGACCTGTGCTTCACGAGGGCGAAACGTGAGCCCGGCAGCATCGTCCTCGGGCAGACTCGACACCGGCGGCTGACCACCGCCGACAACCATCTCGTGCGGGGTGACCATGAGCGCCAACGGGCCGAACCAGACCATCGGCTTGACCACCATCTCCCGGACCGTCGCCTCCCTCGCCTTCGGCGTGGTGCACACGCTGGAGCGCGCGGTGGCCGGTGACGGCCGGACGCGTACCGCCCAGGGCAACGCCTGGGAGGCCGTCTGCGCCGACCGGGCCCGCGCCGCCCAGCGCCGCGAGCTGGAGCGGCTGGTGGCCGAGCTGACCGCCGCACGGGCCGCGGCCCGCCGCCGGCGCGACGCGCGCGAGGCTCAGCCGGTCAGCTGACCGTCGGGTCCTCGCCCCGGTCCAGCGCGTCCCACGCGTCCCGGGTGCCCCGCTCGACCGCCGGCCGGCCGGGCTCGACCGCCGGGACGGCCCGTCGCTCGTACCGCGCGCCCATCGCGGGCCAGCCCGCTGCGCGCAGCGCGGTGAACGCGCCGCCGGACGCGAGGGCCAGGCCGCCGGCCACCACCAGCGCCGGCCACTGACGGCTCACCCCGGCCTCGGCGAGGCCGATCCCGCCGCCGACCGCCACGGCCACGCCGACCGCGCCCAGCAGCAGGCCCAGCAGCCGGCGCAGGCGGCCCCGGGTGGCGAGCACCGCGCCGCCGCCGGCCAGCCCCACGTAGGTCAGCGCCAGCACCCAGGGCAGCAGCTCCGCGCCGGTCCGGTCGGCCCGGCCGGGCGGCAGCGACCCCCGGGCGGTCATCTCCACCGACCAGGTCCGGGTCACCGCCCAGCAGGCCAGGCCCGCCCCGGCCAGGCAGAGCAGCACCGCGTACGCGAGTTCGCGCCGACCGCGGGCCGACGGCGCGGTGGTGCCGGGCGCGCTCACCGGGCTGCCCGCAGCGTCTCGGCGGCCGCGATCGCGGCGAGGACGGCGGCGGCCTTGCTGCGCGTCTCCCGATCCTCGGCGGCCGGATCGGAATCGGCCACGATCCCGGCGCCGGCCTGCACGTAGGCCCGGCCGTCGCGGATCAGCGCGGTACGGATCGCGATGGCCATGTCCAGGTCGCCGCCGAAGGCGAAGTAGCCGACGGTGCCGCCGTAGACGCCGCGCCGCACCGGCTCCAGCTCCTCGATGATCTCCATGGCGCGTACCTTGGGCGCGCCGCTGAGCGTGCCGGCCGGGAACGTGGCGGCGAGCGCGTCGAACGCGGTGCGGTCGGCGCGCAGCTCGCCGACGACCGTCGAGACGATGTGCATGACGTGGCTGTAGCGCTCGATGGTGGCGAACTCGGGCACCTCCACGGTGCCCGGCCGGCAGACCCGCCCCAGGTCGTTGCGGCCCAGGTCGACAAGCATGACGTGCTCGGCGCGTTCCTTGGGGTCGGCGAGCAGCTCGGCGGCGAGCCGGGCGTCGGCCTCCGGGGAGCCGCCGCGCGGCCGGGTGCCGGCGATCGGGTGCAGCAGGGCCCGCCGCCGCCCGTCCGGGCCGGCGCTGACCTTGAGGTGCGCCTCCGGGGACGACCCGACGATGTCGAAGCCGTCGAAGCGCAGCAGGTACATGTACGGGCTGGGGTTGGTGGTGCGCAGCACCCGGTAGACGTCCAGCGGGTCGGCCTCGGTGGGGCGCTCGAAACGCTGGCTGAGCACGATCTGGAAGCACTCGCCGGCGCGGATCGCCTCCTTGGCCGCCGCCACGGCCTTCGGGTAGCCGCCCTCCGGGGTCCGGCTGACCACCTCGCCGACGCCCGGCCGGCCGACGGTGGACACCATGGGCGGGATCGGTCGGGACAACGCGGTGGTCATGGCGTCCAGGCGACCCACCGCGTGGTGGTACGCGGCGTCGACCAGCTCCGCCCGCCCGGGCGTATCGAGCGGGGGCAGGACCGCGTTGGCGACCAGGATCGCCGAGCCCTCGTAGTGGTCGAGCACCACCAGGTCGGTGGCGAGCATCATGCCCAGCTCGGGCACGTCCAGCTCGTCCTCGGTCAGCTCGGGCAGCCGCTCGAAGCGGCGGACCAGGTCGTAGGCGAGGTAGCCGACCAGCCCGCCGGTCAGCGGCGGCATTCCGCCGGCCGGGTCCCAGGCCGGGCCGGCGAGCGCGTCGACCGACTCGCGGAGCACGGTGACCGGGTCCCCGGTGGTCGGTACGCCCGCGGGCGGTGTGCCGGTCCAGCGCGCCTCGCCGTCCCGCTCGGTGAGCGTGGCGCTGCTGCGGACGCCGATGAACGAGTACCGCGACCAGGCCGTGCCGGCCGAACCGACGCCCTGCTCGGCGGATTCCAGCAGGAACGTGCCGGGACCGCCGGCCAGCTTGCGGTAGACCCCGACCGGGGTCTCGGCGTCGGCGAGCAGCCGCCGGGTCACCGGCACGACCCGCCAGCGGGCGGCCAGGTCGGCGAAGGTGGACCGGTCCGGGCTGACGGTGCCGTCGGTCACGGGGTCTCCTCCGGTGAGCTGACCGGCAGGTCGGTGAAGAAGCAGGTGCGCTGCCCGGTGTGGCAGGCCGCGCCGACCTGCTCCACGCTGACCAGCAGCGCGTCGCCGTCGCAGTCCAGGGCCACCGAGCGCACGTACTGGTGGTTGCCGGAGGTGGCGCCCTTGACCCAGTACTCGCCGCGGCTGCGCGACCAGTAGGTGGCCCGGCCGGTGGTGAGCGTGCGGTGCAGCGCCTCGTCGTCCATCCAGGCGACCATCAGCACCTCGCCCGTGTCGTGGGCGCGGACCACGGCGGCGACCAGGCCGTCCGGGGTGCGGCGGAGTTTGGCCGCGATGGCCGGGTCGAGCCGGGACGGCCGGGCCGGGCCGGGACTGGGGGCGCCGGTCAGCGGCGCGTCAGGGGCGGGCACGGTTGACCATTCTCCCGCACGCGGCCCGGGGACCGCCGACGTGTCCCGGGAGGCGGGCGTCACCGTCGCCAGCGCCCGGCCCAGCTGCCGCAGGTAGCGGTCCGCCCGGCCGTCGGTGAGCGCCTCGGCCAGGTCGGTCCCGGTGGCCCGGGCGATCTCCGCCGCGTACGGGCGCACCAGCGGGAGGATGCCGTTGACCAGCCGTCCGGCGGCGGCGCCGACCTCGGCCGGGTCGCCGGGGCGCAGCCCGAGGCAGAGGAGCATGTCGTCGCGGTAGCCGGGCGGGGCGACCGGCAGGTCCAGCGCGGCGGTCAGGGCGGCCCGGCGGGACACCACGCGCACCGACGGGTTGGCCGGCCGCAGCACCGAGGGGCAGAGCCGGGCCAGGTCGGCCGCGGCGAGCCGGACCCCGACCGGGTCACCGGCCAGGCGCGCGGCGGCGACCTTGCCCAGCGTGGCGATCAGCTCCTCCAGGCGCGGCTCGTCGGCGGGCTGGCAGAGCACCGGCAGGTCGATCCGGCGCCGCCACTCCGGCACCGCCCAGAGCAGCCGGGCCGGCGCGGTGACCGGGAGCCCGAACGCCCAGTCGGCGGGCTGGCCGAGCCGGCGTACCCAGGAACGGACGTCGCGGGCGGCCACGGAGACGTGCACCAGGCGGCCGCCGAACTCGGTCAGGTACGCCCGCCGGGCCGCGTACGGCGTGCCGCGGCGGGACGTGACCGGCCGGGGCCCGCCGGTGGCGCGTGGCTCGTCGGCGGCCACCAGCACGTCCACGTCCACGTCGCTGTGCTCGGTGGCGGCCCGCCGGGCGTGGCTGCCCCGCAGCATGATCCCGACGACCGGCCGGTCGGCGGCGTGCCGCAGGCGGGCGGCCCAGAGGTCGAGGAACCCGGTGTCGGACAACGGAGCTGGACCCACTGCCTCATGGTGCCCGAAACCTGATCTTCCGATGCCGGACTCCCTGTCCGCCGCCGGGTGTTCAGCCCGACTCCTCCTCCGCCCGCCGGTACGCGTCGATCTTGTATTCGAGAACCTTCAGGTCCTCCTCCAGCTCGGCCATCCGGGCCAGCACCCGGGCGCGGTGCGCCTCGAACAGCGCCCGCCGCGCGCCGAGGGTGCTGTCGCCGTGCCGGGCCAGCTCGGCGTAGCGGCGCATGTCGCGCACCGGCATCCCGGTGCGCCGCAGCCGGGTGAGCAGGAACAGCCAGTTGACGTCGGACTCGGTGTAGCGCCGGCGGCCGGAGGAGTCCCGTCCGACGCGGCCCACCAGCCCCTCCTGCTCGTACCAGCGCAGCGTGTAGGTGGTCAGGCCGACCCGTTCCGCCGCCTCACCCACGGTGAGGCTCATCTCCCGCGTGCTGATGTCCACGCCCTCCAGGCTTCCAGTTCGAGCCCACTCGAAGTCAAGTCCCTCGTTGCCTCGCCGACGGAATTCATCTAGCGTTGAGTTCACCGGGTGATGAATTGACGGAGGCGAGCATGGACGACGCGGTGTCGGTCCGCGAGCTGGTGGTCGACCGGGGCGGGCGGCGGGTGCTGCACGGCATCACCTGCGGGGTGCCCCGGGGCACGGTGACCGGGCTGCTCGGGCCCAGCGGCAGCGGCAAGACCACGCTGATGCGCGCGGTGGTCGGCGTGCAGACGGTCGGCTCCGGCGCGGTCGACGTGCTCGGCCGCCCGGCCGGCTCGGCCGACCTGCGCCGCCGGGTGGGCTACCTGACCCAGGCGCCGAGCGTCTACGCCGACCTGACGGTGCGGGAGAACGCCCGCTACTTCGCGGTGCTCCAGGGCCGGGGCCGCGCCGAGGCCGACCGCGCGGTCACCGACGTCGGCCTGGGAAAGGCGGCCGACCAGCTCGTCGGCACGCTCTCCGGCGGCCAGCGCAGCCGCGCCTCGCTCGCGTGCGCGCTGGTCGGCGAGCCGGAGCTGGTCGTCCTCGACGAGCCGACGGTCGGCCAGGACCCGGTGCTGCGGGCCGACCTGTGGGCCCGGTTCCACGCCATGGCCGCCGCCGGCACCACGCTGCTGGTGTCCAGCCACGTGATGGACGAGGCCGCCCGCTGCGACCGGCTGCTGCTGATCCGCGAGGGCCGGCTGGTCGCCGACGACACCCCGGCCGCGGTCCGCGCCGCCACCGGGACCGACGACCTGGAAGAGGCGTTCCTGCGCCTGATCCGCGACGCCGAGGGAGAGGCGCGATGAACGGACGGATCCTGGCCGCCACCACCGGGCGCATCCTGCGCCAGCTCCGGCACGACCGGCGGACCGTGGCGCTGCTCGTGGTGGTGCCGTCGGTGCTGCTCACGCTCGTCTACTTCATGTACGTCGACCAGCCCGCCCCGCCCGGCGCGCCCAGCACGTTCGACCGGGTGGCCCTGATCATGCTGGGCTTCTTCCCGTTCATCATCATGTTCCTCGTGACCAGCATCGCCATGCTCCGCGAGCGCACCACGGGCACGCTGGAGCGCCTGCTCACCACGCCGCTGGGCAAGCTCGACCTGCTGTTCGGGTACGGCATCGCGTTCGGCCTGGCCGGGGTGCTCCAGTCCACTGTCGCCTCGGTCGTCGCGTACCGGGTGTTCGGCCTGGAGACCGCGGGCAGCGCGTGGCTGGTCGTGCTGATCGCCGGGGTGAACGCGGTGCTGGCGGTGGCGCTCGGGCTGTTCTGCTCGGCGTTCGCCCGCACCGAGTTCCAGGCGGTCCAGTTCATGCCGGTGGTGGTGGCCCCGCAACTGCTGCTGTGCGGCCTGTTCGTGCCGCGCGACCAGATGGCCGGCTGGCTCCAGGCGGTCAGCGACGCGCTGCCGCTGTCGTACGCGGTCGAGGCGCTGCAGGAGGTCGGCGCGCACGCCGAGCCGACCGGGACGATGTGGCGGGACGTGGCGATCGTGACCGGGGCGGCGGTGGCGGCGCTGGTGCTGGCCGCCGCGACGCTGCGCCGGCGCAGCGGGTGAACGCGCGGCGCACCGGGCGGCGGCCCGGCACTCCGGACACCCGCGAGGCGATCCTCGCCGCGGCGCGGGAGGCGTTCGCCGAGCGGGGGTTCGACGCCGCGTCCATCCGGGCCATCGCCGCCGCGGCGGGAGTGGACCCGGCGCTCGTGCACCACTACTTCGGCGGCAAGGAGGAGCTGTTCCGGGCCGCGACGGCGTTCCCAGCCGACCCGGGACGGCTGCTGCCGGCGGTGCTCGCCGGCGGCCCGGACGCGCTCGGCGAGCGGATGGTCCGGGTGTTCCTGGAGGTCTGGGACTCCCCCACCGGCACCGCCGCGGTGGCGCTGCTGCGCTCGGCGGTCAGCAACGACTGGACCGCGCGCCTGCTGCGCGAGTTCCTGGTCACGCAGGTGCTGCGGCGGGTGCTCGACCAGCTCGACGTCGACCCGGCGCAGCGCGCGCTGCGCGGCGGCCTGCTCGCCACCCAGCTCGCCGGGCTGGCGTTGATGCGGTACGTGCTCCGCCTCGACGCGGTCGCCACCGCCGAGCCGGCGACGCTGGTGGCCGCCGTCGGCCCGACGGTCCAGCGGTACCTCACCGGCGACATCACCTGAGCCGTCGCGGCTCAGGCCGCGGCCGCCCGGGGGCAGAGCATCGGGTGCAGCAGGCGGGACAACTCCGCCACGTCGGCGACCGGCCGTGGGAAGGCGACCCGGCGGGCCGCCCGTGCGCGACCAGCAGGCCGTACCTGTCGATCCGGACCACCCGCGGGATCTGGTCGCCGGGCAGGTCCAGCCGCCGCCGAAGGTAGTCGCCGACCTGCTCGGCGTGGTGGTCGGCCAGGTCCGCGAGCAGGGCGGCCTCGACCGGGTGCAGCGGGTCCGGCTCGGCCTCCGCGAACGCCTCCGGGTCGATCCGGCGCACCCGCCCGGCGCGTTCCCAGCGGGCCTCGGCCACCTCGAAGCGGTGCAGGTGGAACCGGCTGCCCACGTCGAGCAGATCGGCGACCGGGTCGGTGGCGGCGAAGTCGACAGCCGCGTCGCGCGCCTCGTCCCCGTTCAGCCGCGTCGCCCAGCCGGACACCCAGGCCCGGCCGAGCGAGGGCGCCCCGGCCGCCGGCGGCAGGTCGAGCACGTCGAGCACGGCGGCCACGTCGGCGTCGCCCGCCGGCGGCACGAGCGCCGCGGCGAGGTCACTGACCACGGGTACGAGCAGCAGCACCCGCCCGTCCGGGTCGACGGCGTGCCGGACCTGGTGCGGGCCGGGGTGCCGGGCCAGGTGGACGAGGGCGGGCAACCGGCCCGCGACAAGGGTTCGCACGATCTCCGCCGGGCTGGGCCGCATGATCCCGACCTCCTCAAGATAGGTTAGGCTTACCTAAGAAGCAGGCTAGACGATCGGAGACGCCCCCGTGAACCACCCCCGGCCCAAAGCCCGGCTCTCCCGGGCCCTCGGCATCCCGCTGACCCGCAAGTGCGTGCGGTACTTCGAGCGGCGCCCCTATCCCCCGGGCGTGCACGGCCGGTCCCGCCGCACCACCTCCGACTACCAGGTGCGGCTGCTGGAGAAGCAGCGGCTGCGCCACCAGTACAACGTCAGCGAGGCCCAGTTGCGCCGGCTGTTCGACGAGGCCGCCCGGGCCGCCGGCAAGACCGGCGACACGCTCGTCGCGCTGCTGGAACGACGCCTCGACGCGGTGGTCCTGCGGGCCGGGCTGGCCCGCAGCATCTACCAGGCCCGCCAGCTCGTCGGGCACGGCCACATCACAGTGGACGGGCGCAAGGTCGACCGGCCGTCGTACCGGCTGCGGCCCGGCCAGGTGGTCGGCGTACGCGAGCGCAGCCGCACGCTGCCACCGTTCCAGCTCGCCGCCGCCGGGGCGCACGCCGACGCGCAACCCCGGCCGTACCTGTCGGCGCAGCCGGCGCAGCTGCGCGCCACGCTGGTACGCGAACCGGCCCGGCACGAGGTGCCGGTGGTCTGCGACGAGCAACTGGTGGTGGAGTTCTACTCCCGCTGACCGGTTACCGGGTCTGCTCCAACCAGGACGCATACAGCAGCGCGTACACCGAGTCGGTGTCGCGGACCAGCTCGTCGTGCGGGCCGCGCTGCACGATCCGGCCCCGGTCCACCACGATCACCTCGTCCGCCGCCTGCGCGGTGGACAGCCGGTGCGCGATGGCGAGCGTGGTCCGCCCCCGGGTCACCGCGTCGAGCGTGCGTTGCAGGCGTACCTCGGTGGCCGGGTCGACGGCGCTCGTCGCCTCGTCCAGCACCAGCAGGTCCGGGTCCGCGACGTACGCCCGGGCCAGCGCCACGAGCTGCCGCTCGCCGACGCTGAGCGCCTCCCCGCGCTCACCGACCGGCGTGTCCAGGCCGGACGGCAGCCCGTCCAGCCAGTCGGCCAGGCCCAGCTCGCCGAAGGCGGCGGTGAGCCGCTCGTCGGTCAGGTCGGGGCGGGCGAAGCGGACGTTCTCCCCGACCGTGGCGTCGAACAGGAAGCCGTCCTGCGGCACCATCACCACCCGGGAACGCAGCGAGTCGAAACGCACCTGCCGCAGGTCGACGCCGGAGAGCAGCACCGCGCCCTCGGTCGGGTCCATCAGCCGGGTGAGCAGCTTGGCGAACGTGGTCTTGCCGCTGCCGGTCTCGCCCACCACCGCCACCCGGCTCTTGGCCGGGATGTCCAGCGTCACGTCGTGCAGCACCGGCGGGCCGCCCGGATAGGCGAACGTCACGCCGGCGAACCGGGCGTCCAGCGGCCCGGGCGGCAGCTCCCGCCCCTGCTCGCCCGGGTCGGCCACGTCCGGGGAGACGTCCAGCACGTCCAGCACCCGGCGCCAGCCGGCGATCGCGTTCTGCGCCTCGTTGAGCACCTCGGTGGCGATCTGCACCGGCTGGATGAAGAGCGTGACCAGGAACAGGAACGCGGTGAGCTGGCCGACCGACAGCGTGCGGTCGACGCCCAGGCTCACCCCGACCACGACCACGCCGGCCAGCGCCAGCCCGGCCGCCAGCTCCCCCACCGAGCTGCCCATGATGCTGATCCGGATCGCCCGCTGCTGGGCCACCCGCTGACCGTCGATGGCCGTGTCGAGCCGCCGCGCGGTCCGCCCGGCGATGCCGTACGCCCGGATCACCGGCGCGCCCACCACGCTCTCGCCGATCGCGCCGAGCAGCGTGCCGGTGCGCTGCCGCACCAGGCCGTAGGCCCCGGCGAGGCGGCGCTGCAACTGCCGGATCACCAGCACCGCCGGCGCGAACGCGACGAGCACCACGAGCGTCAACTGCCAGGAGTACGCGAGCATCACCGCTGTGGTCACCAGCAGCTGGCCCAGGTTGACGATCAGGATCACGCCGCCCCACTGCAGGAACTGGGTGATCTGGTCGACGTCGCTGGTCACCCGGGAGACCAGCGAGCCGCGCCGCTCGGACTGCTGGTGCAGCATGGACAGGTCGTGCACGTGCCGGAACGCCCGGGTGCGCACCCCGGCCAGGGCCGTCTCGCTCACCGTGAACAGCCGGCGCATCATCAGGTAGCCGCAGGCGGTGGTGACCACCAGCACCCCGGCGGTGATCGCCACGGTGAGCGAGATGACGTTCAGGTCGAGCCCGCCGACGATGCCGTGGTCGATGCCGCGCTGCACCGCCACCGGCACGGCGACCCGGCCGACCATGTAGACCAGCGCCAGCGCGAGCGTGCCGGCGAGACCGGTGCGCAGCTCCGGGGAGAGCGCCAGCCCGCGCCGCAACGTCTGCCAGGTCGACTCGGTGGTCTCGGTGCTCCGGTCCGCCTCCGCCGTCGTCGCGCTCACCGCTCCACCTCCAGGCCGGAGGCCAGCGGCGTGACCTCGTCGTACGTCTGCTTCTGCTCGCGTTCCTGCTCGGCCTGCTCGTACGCGGTGACCAGGTCGGCGTAGCCGGGCACGGTGGCCAGCAGCTCGGTGTGGGCGCCGCGGGCGACCACCCGGCCCTGCTCCACGTAGATCACCTCGTCGGCGAGCGCGATGGTGGCCCGGCGGTACGCCACCACCAGGATCGACGCCGGGGCGCCGCCGTCGGCGGGCGCGCGCAGCCCGGCCAGGATGGCCGCCTCGACGCGCGGGTCGACAGCGCTCGTGGCGTCGTCGAGCACCAGCAGCCGGGGGCGTCCGGCCAGCGCCCGGGCCAGCGTCAGCCGCTGCCGCTGCCCGCCGGACAGCGAGGTGCCTCGCTCGCCGACCATGGTGTCCAGCCCGTCCGGCAGCGCGGCCACGAAGCCGTCCGCCTCGGCCAGCCGCAGCGCCGCCCACACCTCGTCGTCGCCGATGCCGGCCCGGTCCAGCGCGATGTTGGCCCGGACCGTGTCGTCGAAGACGAACGGCACCTGCGCCACCAGCGCCACGTTGCCGGCGAGCGAGGCGGCGGTCAGTTCCCGCACGTCCACGCCGTCCAGCGTGACCCGCCCGGCGCCCGGGTCGACCAGGCGCACGGCCAACGACGCGATCGTGGACTTGCCCGAACCGGTGGGCCCGACCAGGGCGACGGTCTTCCCGGCCGGCACGGTGAACGTCACCTCGCCGAGCACCTGGGCGCCGGGCAGGTGCGCCTCGGCCGGCTCGTACGCGAAGTGCACGTCGTGGAACGCGAGCGTGGCCGGCGTACGGGTGGCCGGGTCGAGCGTCCTCGTGCCGTACGGCATCTCGCCTGTCGCGTCGAGCACCCGGCGCACCCGGTCCCACCCGGCGACGCTGCGCGGCAGCTCGGCCAGCACCCAGCCGATGGCGCGCACCGGGAAGGCCAGCACGGTGAACAGGAACGCGACGCTGACCAGCTCGGACACGGTGATCGCGCCCTGCCGCAGCCGGATCGCGCCGACCACCAGCACGGCGAGCGTGCCGAGGCTGGGCAGCGTCTCCAGCATCGGGTCGAAGACGCCGCGCAGCCGGCCGACCGAGATCAGCGCGTCCCGCAGCTCGCCGGCGCGGGCGGCGAAACGGGCGGTCTCCTGGGCCTCGCGGCCCATCGTCTTGACCACCAACGCGCCGTCGAAGCTCTCGTGCGCGATGCCGCTGACCTCGGCGCGCAGCCGCTGCGCCCGGGCCTGCCGGGGCGCCATCCGGCGGGAGTAGACCACGTTGAGCGCGAACAGCGCGGGGAACACGGCGAGGCCGACCAGGGCCAGCGCCCAGTCGGTGACGAACAGTGACGCCACCGCGCCGACCAGCATCACCAGCGTGCCGACCGCGAACGGCAGCGGCGCGATCGGGTACCAGGCCGCCTCCACGTCGGAGTTGGCGTTCGACAGCAGCGTGCCGGTGGAGTTGCGGTGGTGCCAGGCCAGCGGCAGTTCCAGGTAGCGGCGGGTGACCCGGCGGCGGTAGGCGGCCTGGAGCCGGTACTGCATGTAACCGGCGCCGAGCCGCCGGCCGAAGATGCCGACGACCCGCAGCACGCTGATGCCGAGCAGCGCCGCCGCGGCCAGCGCCAGGGTCCCGCGGGCCACCTCGCCGCGCTCGACCGCGGGCACGACGACCTTGCCGACCACCCCGCCGACCACGTACGCGCTGGCGATCACCAGGAGGCCGAACAGCACGCTGCCGCTGACCGCCACCGCGAAGATCCGCGGCTGTTCCCGGATGGCCCGGCCGAGCACCCGTAGCCCTCTGCCGAGCACGTCCCGACTTGTCCCGCTCGCCACGTTCGCCCCCGCCGTAAGCCGCAATTTTCTCCCCCATCCTTACCGCTCGCCGCCAGCTCCGCCGACCCGGCCGGGATATGTCCGCCGTCACGTTCGCACCGGACCTGGGCGGACACCGGCCCTCGATACTCGCGGCCCGCCGTAGCGCCGGGCGTGGCGCGCCGATCGGCCGCGACGGGCCTACGATCGGGCCATGCCGCGGTACGCCCGAACGGAGCGCGAGGCGCTCGCCGACCTGATGCTGGAGCTGGGACCGGACGCGCCGACTGTGAACGAGGGGTGGACCACCCGCGACCTGGCGGCGCACCTGCTGGTGCGGGAGCGCCGGCCGGACGCGGCGGGCGGGATCCTGCTGCCGCCGCTGCGCGGCTACGGCGAGTCGGTCCGCAGGCGGATCGCCGCCGGGCCGTACGCCGACCTGATCGCCCGGGTCCGCCGTCCCCCGGTGTGGAGCCCGGTGAGCAACCCGCTCACCGACGAGATCGCGAACGGGATGGAGTTCTTCATCCACCACGAGGACGTCCGCCGGGCCCGGCCGGGCTGGCAGCCGCGTGACCTGCCGGCCGGGCAGCAGGCGGTGCTCTGGAAGCGGGTCGCCCTGCTGGCCCGGATGGCGCTGCGGCGCTTCCCGGCCGAGGTGCTGGTGCAGGCGCCGGGGCACGGCGAGCTGCGGGCCGGTGGCGGCGGCGAGCGGCTGCGGCTGGTCGGCGCGCCGGGGGAACTCGTGCTGTTCCTCACCGGGCGGCAGCGGGTGGCCCGGGTCCAGGTGGACGGTCCGGCCGAGCGCGCCGAGCGTCTGCGTACCGCCGAACTGGGCCTGTGACAGACGTTTCCGCCCGCCCACCCAGGCGATCGTAGAATGTGGACACCCGGCGTTCGATAACGTTCGCCGGCTGCCGTACGCTCCTGCGCACCGGCCCGACCCTGCGGGGCGGCGGACAGGGGACGACGATGCGGGACTTCGCGCTCTCGGCGCTGCACGAGCCGCCCTTTCCCTCCCGGTGTCACCCGGCCGCGGACGAGGTGGCCGCGCAGAGCGTCGCCTGGGTGCGCGGTTTCGGCCTGGTCAAGACCCAGGCCGGCCTGCTGCGGCTGGCCGGCGCCCATGCCTCGGAGCTGGCCGGACGGGCCTGCCCCGAGGCGTCCCCGGCCGGTCTGCGGCTGCTCACCGACCTGATCAACTGGCTGTTCGTGGTGGACGACGCCTGCGACGACGACGGGCTGGGCGCCGCGCCGACGGTGCTCGCGCCCACCCTGGCGGCGCTGCTGGAAGTGCTCGACCGGCACGGTGACCCGGACGCGCCCGCGCCCACCGACGCCGGCCCGATGGGCCTGGCGCTGCACGATCTGTGCCGGCGGGCGCGCGGCCGGGGCCGGCCGGCGCACCTGATGCGGCTGGTGAGCCAGTTGCGGGAGTACCTGCTGGCGCTGCTGTGGGAGGCGGCGAACCGGGAGCGCCGGCGCGTGCCGGGGGTCGCCGAGTACGTGCAGATGCGCCGCCACACCGGCGGCGTACGCCCCAGCTTCACGGTGACCGACCTGGCCCGCCCGTCCCTGCCCCGGGCCGACCAGCGGGCGACCCCGGCGCTCACCGCGCTGGACGCCCTCGCCACCGACCTGGTCTGCTGGTGCAACGACGTGTTCTCCTACGGCAAGGAGCGGGGCGTCACCCCGGACGCGCACAACCTGGTGACCACGATCGCGGGCGAGACCGGGCAGGACGAGTCGGCGGCGCTGAACGCGGCGGCGAACCGCTTCAACGCGGCCCTCGCCTCGTACGCGGAGCGGGACGCGGCGTTGAGCGCCGGGGCCGACGAGGGGATGCGGGCGTTCCTGGACACCCGCCGGGACTGGATCCGGGCCACCTACGACTGGTCCCGCGCCGCCAGCCGATACGCCTGATCCGATTCCAGAAGTCGGGACCGGTGGCGACTCGGCCGATCAGGGCTAGCCGCTGGCCGGGTACAGGCAATACCCTTCGGTAACCGCAGACCGGCGTGACCCCCGTCACGTCCCTCCACCCCTGAAGGCGGCTACAGCGATGGCTCTCGATGTACCGTACCGTTCCGTACCCGACATGTTCCTCAAGCGCGTGGCGGACTCCCCCGACCGCCAGGCGTTCGCTCACCCCGCACCCGACGACTCGGGCCCGGTCTGGCTGACGTGGGAGCAGGTCGGGCAGCGCGCGAAGGCGATCGCCGCCGGGTTGCACGGGCTCGGTGTCGGCCTGGAGAACCCGGTGGCGATCCTGGCCAACACCCGGCTGGAGTGGGTGCTGGCCGACTTCGGCATCATGTGCGCCGGTGGGGCCACCACCACCGTCTACCCGACCACCGAGCCCGACGACGCGGTCTACATCATCGCCGACTCCGGCTCGAAGGTGCTGTTCGCGGAGAACCCGGCCCAGGCGGCGAAGATCGCCGGAGCGGACCTGCCCGCGCTGACCCACGTGGTGCTCTTCGACGGCGCGCCCGACCCGGCCGCCGCCGTCCCGCAGCTCACCCTGGCCGAGCTGGAGGAGCGCGGCGCCGCCGCGCTGAGCGCCGAGCCCGACCTGATCGACATGCTCGTGGCCGGCATCGGCCCGGACCACCTGGCGACGCTCATCTACACCTCGGGCACCACCGGCCGCCCGAAGGGCGTGGAGCTGCTGCACGGCGGCTGGTGCTGGGAGGGCGTGGCGCAGGCCGAGCTGGGCCTGCTGCGCACCGACGACCTGCAGTACCTGTGGCTGCCGCTGTCGCACTCGTTCGGCAAGACGCTGCTCTGCGGCGCCACCCACGTCGGCCTGCCCACGTACGTCGACGGCCGGGTGGACAAGCTGGTCGACCTGCTCGGCGTGATCCGGCCGACGCTGATGTGCGGCGCGCCCCGGGTCTTCGAGAAGGTCTACAACAAGGCGGTCACCACCGCGCAGGGCGCGGGCGGCGCGAAGGCCAAGATCTTCGCCTGGGGCGTCGAGGTCGGCAAGGAGAAGGTCGCGCTGGAGCAGGCCGGCAAGCCGGTGCCGGCCGGGCTGCGGATGAAGTACGCGCTGGCCGAGAAGCTGGTGTTCAGCAAGCTGCAGGCCCGGCTCGGCGGCCGGATGCGGGTGCTGGTCTCCGGCGCGGCGCCGCTGAGCAAGGAGATCGCCACCTTCTTCGCCGCCGCCAACCTGCCCATCTCCGAGGGCTACGGCCTGACCGAGACCAGCGCCGGCGCGTTCGTGAACCCGCCCGACGGGCTGAAGATCGGCAGCGTGGGCCGGGCCATGGGTGATCTGGAGTGCCGGATCGACACCGACGGCGAGATCCTGATGCGGGGCAAGCCGGTCATGCGGGGTTACCACAACCTCCCCGAGGAGACCGCCGCCGCGTTCACCGAGGACGGCTTCTTCCGCAGCGGCGACATCGGCACGCTCGACGACGACGGCTACCTGCGCATCACCGACCGCAAGAAGGACCTGGTCAAGACGTCCGGCGGCAAGTACGTCGCGCCGTCGCACATCGAGGGCATGTTCAAGGCGGTCTGCCCGTACACCTCGCAGGCGGTGGTGATCGGGCAGGCGCGCAACTACTGCACCATGCTCGTCACGCTGGACCCGGACGCGATCAAGGGCTGGGCCGCCGGCACCCCGCTGGAGGGCAGCGACTACACCACGATCGTCACCTCGCCGCAGGCGCGGGAGATGGTCGAGGGGTACGTCGCCGAGCTGAACGCCAAGCTCAACCGCTGGGAGACGATCAAGAAGGTGACGATCCTCCCCCGTGACCTCACCATCGAGGACGGCGAGGTCACGCCGTCGCTGAAGATCAAGCGCCGGAGCGTGGAGACGAACTTCTCCTCCGAGATCGACAAGATGTACGAGGGCACGCTCGCCGAGCTGTGACCCGCACCGCCAGCCGGTAGCGCCGGCCGTGCCCCACCGTCCCGGGGCACGGCCGTTCGCGTCGGCGCCGGTCAGAGGTGCTGCTGCCGCCAGCGGCTCTGCTCGGCCTCGGCGGCGATCTGCTCCTCCAGCGCGAGCTGGCGTACCCGGCGCCGGTGACCGTTCTCGCCCCGGGTCTCCCAGGCCACTCCCGCGCCGGTGACCACCGCCAGCGCGATCAGCGCGACCAGCTCCGGCACACGGAACACGAATGGGGCGACCGCGGTCAGCGCCCCCACGGTGGTCAGCAGCCGCCAGTGGATCTCGCGCAGCGCCACCCACCAGCACCCGGCGACGCCGAGCAGGTGCAACGCGACCCCGCCGAACAGGATCGCGCCCCAGAAGTCGCCGAGCGGCAGCCCCCAGGCGGGCGTGTGCGGATCGGCGGCCTCGGCCAGCAGGTCCTTGAGGCCGAGCGCGTAGAGGATGATCCCGGCGACTATCGGCAGGTGCAGGAACGTGTACGCGGTGCGGGCCAGCCGCAGCCGTGTGGCGCGGTCCCGGGCCTGGTGCAGGACCTGTTCCATGGCGAACGCCAGCGTGTCGAAGTACGCCCACCACAGCGCCGCCACGACCGTGATGCCGAGTAACGCGGCGATCGCCACCGGGCCGGTGAGCGGCAGCCCGCGCTTCGGGCCGAGCCCCAGCGCGATGATCGACTCGCCGAGTGCGACGAGCACGATGAGCGCGTGCCGTTCCGCCCAGTGCCCGGCCGAGAGCACCACCCACCACTGCTGGCCCAGGACCGTCCCGGCGACGTACTCGACAAGCAGCGCCAGCGTCCAGAGCGCCAGTTGCAGCCCGACCGCGAACCGCTCCTGCGGCAGCCGGCCGGGGAGTGTGCCGGCGACGACAAGCAGCGCCGTGGCCACCGTCGGGGCCAGGAAGCGCATCCGCAGTCCCCGGCGCCGGGCCGGGTCGGCGCGGTCGGCCCAGGCGAAGACGGTGAGCTGGGCGGTCCGGATCACGAAGTAGCACGCGGCGAAGACCAGCGGCCCGGGCAGCCAGCCACCGCTGTTGGCGAACGCGCTGGGCGTGCTGAGCACGAGCAGGAACGTGGCCGCCACGGTGACGACGCCGATCAGCGGCAGCATCCCCTGGTCGGCGCGGAACGCGTTGCCCATCCGGGCGAAGCCGGTCCACGACCACCAGAGCAGCGCCAGCACCAGCAGGAACCGGTAGAGGTTGGCGGGCGTGAGCACCGAGGCGGTGAGCGTGGTGACGCTCAGGAACGCGAAGACGAAGACCAGGTCGTAGAAGAGCTCCAGCCGGGTGGTGCGGGAGCCCGGCGCGCTGCGCCGCACCGCCCACGACCACCGGACCGCGTCCCCGTCTCCCACCCGGGCAGTGTGCGGGCGCGGACCCGCCCGCAGCTGTGGTTCGGGCGGTTCACCACCGGATCGGGCGGGCGGTCAGGCGATGACGCTCGGCTCGCGCCACTGCGGGCGGCTGGTGCGGTCCAGGTCGTAGCGCACCGCGGCGAGCCGGCCCACCGCTTCCACCAGTTCCTCGGCGGGCAGCGTGAAGGGCAACCGCAGGAAGCGCTCGAGCGTCCCGTCCAGGCCGAACCGGGGTCCGGGCGCCAGCCGTACGCCGACCTCCTCGGCGGCCCGGGCCAGCGCGCTGGAGATCGGGCCGTCCAGCTCGGCCCAGAGCGTCACGCCGCCGCGCGGCGGCGTGACCCGCCAGTCGGGCAGCTGCTCCGCGAGCGCCGCGACCAGGGCGTCGCGCTGCGCGGCGAGCTGGGCCCGGCGGGCGGCCACGATGGCCGGCGCCTCGGCGAGCAGGTGCACGGCGACGAGCTGGTCGAGCACCGGGCTGGCCATGTCCACCCCGACCCGGGCCGCGGCGAGCCGCTGCACCTGGGGCGCGGAGGCGCGGACCCAGCCGATCCGCAGGCCGCCCCAGTAGGGCTTGCTCATCCCGCCGATGCTGATCACCCGGGAGTGCCTGTCGAAGACCGCGACCGGCGGCGGCAGCGGGGTGCCGTCCAGCGGCAGGTCGACGAAGGACTCGTCGACGACGAGGTCGGTGCCGGCCGCGTGGGCCGCGCCGACCAGCCGTTCGCGCAGGTCGGCCGCCATCAGGTGGCCGGTCGGGTTGTGGAACTCCGGGATCACGTACGCGAGCTTCGGCCGGGTCTGCCGGATGCTGCCGAGCAGCAGCTCGGCGTCCCAGCCCTCGTCGGACAGGCCGTGCGTGGCGATCCGGGCGCGCCGGGCGGCCAGCGCGGCCAGCGCGTTGGGGTAGGTGGGTGACTCGACGAGCACCGCGCCACCGGGCGACAGGGCCAGCCGCAGCACCAGGTCCAGCGCGTGCTGGGTGCCGCTGGTGACCATGATCTGCTCCGGGCTGGTGGGCAGCCCGCGCTCGGTGTACCCGCGGGCCACCGCCTCCCGCAGCTCGATGATGCCGGTCGGGTGGTAGCCGGCCCCGCCGAGGTAGCGGGGCAGGTCCTCGGCGGCCGCCCGGGCGGCCGGGACGAGCTGCGGCGGCGCGGACAGCGCGGCCACGCCGAGGTCGATCATGTCGCGGTCGTCCAGCGGCGTCCACAGCCCGGTGCTGGCGACCCGGTGGCCGCCGGGCAGCATGGTCCAGCTCCCGGCGCCCCGGCGGCTGGCCAGGTGGCCGCTCTCCCGCAGTTCCCGGTACGCGGCGGTGACAGTGGTCCGGCTGATCCGCAGCGCCTCGGCCAGTTCCCGCTCGGCCGGCAGGCGTACCCCCAGGGGCAGCCGGCCGTCGGCGAGCAGGCCCCGGACGGCGCCGGCGAGCGCGGCGTAGTCGGGGCTGCGGCGGCGGCCCGGCAGTGCATGCCACTGGCCGAGGAGTCGCGCCAATTGGACGCCGCGCACCTGGCTGGTCATGGCCACACCTCCGGAATTGGACCCCTTACGTCCCTGCAATTGGCCCCTAGGGTGGCATGCATGGCACCGCTTGGCAATCTCGGGCACCGTTCGGCGCGACGACTCACCCAGCTCTACGCCGGGCTCGTCCTGTACGGCCTCAGCATGGCGCTGATGATCCGGTCGGAGCTGGGGCTGGACCCGTGGGACGTGTTCCACCAGGGGCTCGCCCGGCAGACCGGCCTCTCCTTCGGCACCGTCACCATCGCCGTCGGCGCTCTCGTGCTGCTGCTCTGGATCCCGCTGCGGCAGCGGCCCGGCCTCGGCACGGTCAGCAACGTCGTGGTCATCGGCCTGGTCGTCGACGCCACCCTGGCCGTGCTGCCGCCCGGTGAGGGCATGCCGGCGCGTGCCGCGATGCTCGTGGCCGGGATCGTCGCCAACGGCGCCGCCACCGGGCTCTACCTCGGCGCCGGGCTCGGCCCCGGACCCCGCGACGGTCTGATGACCGGATTCGTCGCCCGTCATCCCCGCTTCTCGGTGCGGCTGGTCCGCACGAGCATCGAGGTCACCGTGCTGGCCCTCGGCTGGCTGCTCGGCGGAACCGTCGGCCTCGGCACCGTGGCGTACGCGCTGACCATCGGCCCGCTCGCCCAGTTCTTCATCCCGGTCTTCGCGCTGCCCGCACGGCCGGCGAGCGGCGCTTACGCTACGTGACCGGCGCCGGGCCGACCGCCACGGCCCGAAGCGATCCGCAACGCGCTGAGCTGCGGTGACGAAGAACAGCAAAACCAGGTGTTTCCTCCGCCGTCGCGGCCGGGCATCATTCCTGCATGGGGGAGAACGGATGGCGTTGGAGCGACGCCTGGATCTTCGTCGCGCTTGTCATCGCCAGTGGCGCCGGCCGGCACCGGCGGTCCGCGTCGACACGCCGCCCCGAAGGCGTACGACTGGCCGACGTCCTCTCCACCGCCGACCACCTCAACCAGGCCATCCCCGAGCGGCACGAGGTGGAGGGCGCGGTCCGGCGGCTCGTCGGCGCGGGCCTGGTCAGCGTCGCCGACGGCTGGTTCCGGGTCACACCGGACGGTGAGCGGCTCTGGCGCACCCGCCCCAGCGCCGGGCTCGGCACCACTGTGGACACGGTGCAGGGCGTGCTGACCCGCCGGCACCCGCCCGGTGAGTCCGAGTGGCAGCTCGACGAGGACGACCACGCCGCCGCCGTGCAGGAGTACGTGGTCCGCTCGATCCCGATGCCGCGCCGCTCCCCCGAGGGGCACTCCGGCCGGCAGTGAGCGCGCCTCAGCGCACCGGGTGCCCGGCGCCGCGCAGCGCGTCCTTGACCTCGCCGACGGTCAGCTCACCGAAGTGGAAGACGCTCGCCGCGAGCACCGCGTCCGCCCCCGCGCCGACGGCCGGCGGGAAGTGCGCCACCTCGCCCGCGCCGCCGCTGGCGATCACCGGCACGTCGACCACCTCCCGGACCGCCTGGATCAGCGGCAGGTCGAACCCGGCCTTGGTGCCGTCGGCGTCCATCGAGTTGAGCAGGATCTCCCCCGCGCCCAGCTCGGCGCCGCGCGCCGCCCACTCGACCGCGTCCAGCCCGGTGCCCCGCCGCCCGCCGTGCGTGGTCACCTCGAAACCGCTCGGCGTCGTGCCGTCGGGCGCGCGGCGCACGTCCAGCGAGAGCACCAGCACCTGACTGCCGAACCGGTCGGCGATCTCGGCGATCAGCTCCGGGCGGGCGATGGCGGCGGTGTTCACGCCCACCTTGTCCGCCCCGGCCCGCAGCAGCGTGTCGACGTCGGCGACCTGGCGGACGCCGCCGCCCACGGTGAGCGGGATGAAGACCGACTCGGCGGTACGCCGCACCACGTCGAGCATGGTGCCGCGGTCACTGGACGAGGCGGTGACGTCGAGGAAGGTCAGCTCGTCCGCGCCGGCCCGGTCGTACGCCGCCGCCAGCTCCACCGGGTCGCCCGCGTCGCGCAGGTCGAGGAAGTTGACCCCCTTGACCACGCGCCCGGCGTCCACGTCCAGACACGGGATGACCCGTACCGCCACCGTCATGCCCCGAGCCTAGCCAACGCGCGGGCGGTGGTGACCCGCCGGTGAGGCCGGTCACCACCGCCCGTGGTGGTACGGGTTCACGCCGGTCAGAGACGGACCAGCATCTTGCCGAGGTTCTCGCCGCGCAGCAGGCCGAGGAACGCCTCCGGGGCCTGCTCGATGCCGTCGACGATCGTCTCGTCGTACGACAGCCGGCCCTCGCGCAGCCAGCCCGCCACCTCCTGCACGAACTGCTCCCGCAGGTGACCGTGGTCACTGACGAGGAAACCGCGCAGCGTCAGGCGTTTGCCGATCACCAGCGCCAGGTTGCGCGGCGCGGCCGGCGGCTCGGTGGCGTTGTACTGCGCGATCATGCCGCAGATGGCGGCCCGGCCGTGCACGTTCATCGCCCCGATCGCGGCCTCCAGGTGGTCGCCGCCGACGTTGTCGAAGTACACGTCGACGCCGTCCGGGGCGGCCGCCCTGAGCTGCTTGGACACCGGGCCGTCGTGGTAGTCGAACGCGGCGTCGAAGCCGAGCGCGGTGAGCCGTTCCACCTTCGCCGCGGAGCCGGCGCTGCCGATCACCCGGCCGGCGCCGCGCAGCTTCGCGATCTGGCCGACCATGCTGCCCACCGCGCCGGCCGCGCCGGAGACGAAGACGGTCTCCCCCGGCTTCATGGCGGCCACGTCGAGCAGCCCGGCGTACGCGGTCAGCCCGGTCATGCCGAGCACGCCCAGATGGGCGGTCACCGGCGCCAGGTCCGGGTCGATCTTGCGCGCGCCCTTGGCGTCCACCAGCGCGTACTCGCGCCAGCCCAGCCCGTGCAGCACCGTGTCGCCGGGCTTGACGCCGCCGGCCTCGCCGGCCACCACCTCACCGATCGCGCCCCCGTCGAGCGGGGCGTCGAGCGCGAACGGCGGCACGTACGACTTGACGTCGTTCATCCGCCCGCGCATGTACGGGTCGACGGACATGAAGCGGTTGCGGACCACCACCTGTCCCGGGCCCGGCGTCGGCACCTCGGTGGTGACCAGCCGGAAGTTCTCCGCGGTCGGCCAGCCCTGCGGCCGGGACGCCAGATGGATCTCCCGGTTCATCCCGCTCATCGGGCCTCGCGGACCGTGCGGGTGACCTCGACGTTGCCCCGGGTCGCGTTGGAGTAGGGGCAGACCTGGTGGGCCGCGTCGACCAGCTGCTCGGCGGCCGCGCGCTCGACCGCGGGCAGGTCCACCACGAGCGTCACGGCGAGGCCGAAGCCGCCGCTGCCGTTCGGGCCGATGCCCACCTCGGCCTCGACCACCGAGCCGGAGACGTCCGCCTTGGCCTTGCGGGCGACCACGCGCAGCGCGGAGTGGAAGCAGGCCGCGTAGCCGGCCGCGAAGAGCTGCTCCGGGTTGGCCGCGCCGCCGGCGCCACCCATCTCCTTCGGTACGGCGAGGTCCAGCTCGACCGTGCCGTCGGAGGTGCGGACGTGACCGTCGCGGCCGTCGCCGGTGGCGCGGGCGGAGGCGGTGTAGAGCACCTGCATGTCACTGCTCCTTCTGTCGGTGGATCGTCTCGGTGACCCGGGTGAGGATGCCGTGGAGGAAGACCAGCTCGGCCTCGGTGAGCCCGGTGGCGGTGGCCACCTGCCGCGGCACGTCACACATCCGCTCCCGCAGGGCCCGGCCCTGGCCGGTGAGGCCCACCTCGACCCGCCGCTCGTCGGCGGCCGAGCGGGTACGCACCACCAGGCCGGCCGCCTCCAGCCGCTTGAGCAGCGGGGAGAGCGTGCCGGAGTCGAGCCGGAGCGCGGCGCCGAGCTCGGAGACCGTGGGGGCGTCGTCGTCACGCTCCCAGAGCACCAGCAGCACCAGGTACTGCGGGTAGGTCAGGCCGTGCTCGTCGAGGATGGGCCGGTAGACGTCGGTCATGGCGCGCGACGCCGCATAGAGGGCGAAGCACACCTGCCGGCGCAGCACCAGATCATCGGTCACCGCGAAACCGTAACGCACAATTAGGTTGTGCACAACCGATCGGCGTGTGGTCCGGGGCGCGCGAGGCACCCCGGAACGCCTCAGGCGGGGAGGTACGCCTCCAGCTCGACCTCGACCAGCAGGTCCGGGTCGATCAGCCCGGCCACCACCACCATCGTCGCCACCGGGCGTACCGGGCCGAACACCGCGTTGTGCGCCCGGCCCACCTCGTCGGCGAAGATCCGGTCCGTCACGTACATCCGGGTCCGCACCACGTCGCCCGGACCGGCGCCCACCTCGGCCAGCGCGTCCAGGCCGATCCGGATCGCCTGCGCGGTCTGCGCCGCCGCGTCGCCGGCGTGCGCCACCCGGCCGTCCACAGTGGAGGTGCAGCCGGCCGTGATCGCCAGCGAACCGGCCCGGACCACCCGCGAGTAGCCGTACAGCGCCTCCCACGGGCCGCCCGAGCCGAGCCGGGTCACCACACCGGCGTCCGCCGGCGGCTCGGGCGGCGCGGCGGTCATGCGTCGGCCCGCAGCGTCGCCAGCGCCTCGGCGACGGTGAACGCGCCCGCGTAGAGCGCCTTCCCGGCGATCACGCCCTCCACGCCCACCGGCTCCAGCGTGGCCAGCGCCCGCAGGTCGTCGAGCGTGGACACGCCGCCGGAGGCGATCACCGGGGCGTCGGTGCGGGCACACACCTCGCGCAGCAGGTCCAGGTTCGGCCCGCGCATGGTGCCGTCCTTGGTGATGTCGGTGACCACGTACCGCGCCGCGCCCGCCGCGTCCAGCCGGGCCAGCACCTCGTACAGGTCACCGCCGTCGCGGGTCCAGCCGCGCGCCGACAGGGTACGGCCGCGCACGTCCAGCCCGATCGCCACCCGGTCGCCGTACTCGCCGCAGATCCGGTCGCACCACTGCGGATCCTCCAGCGCGGCGGTGCCGATGTTCACCCGCGCCGCCCCGGTGGCCAGCGCCGCCCGCAGCGACTCGTCGTCGCGGATGCCACCGGACAGCTCCACCTTCACGTCCAGCTTGCCGACCACCTCGGCCAGCAGCGCGGCGTTGGAGCCCCGCCCGAACGCGGCGTCCAGATCCACCAGATGGATCCACTCCGCGCCGTCGGACTGCCAGGCCAGCGCCGCGTCCAGCGGGTCGCCGTACGCGGTCTCGCTACCGGCGGCGCCCTGCACGAGCCGGACGGCCTGGCCGTCGGCGACGTCCACGGCGGGCAACAGGGTGAGGCTCAACGCTTCTCTCCTCGGGTCCTCAACGACGGTCCAGCGCGATCACCACGATCGCGGGCAGGACCAGCAACAACAACGCGACCAGCACCAGCCGCAGCGCCAGGTCGTCCACCAGGCTCCAGATGCCGACCACCGCCACCGCGGTGAGCACCAGGATCGTCGCCCGCTCCCGGCGGGTGTGCCGGCGCAGCCGGCCGGTACGGCCGCGCCGCAGCGACGGCGTCAGCCGGCGTACCAGGGAACGACGCCGCTCCCGGCGGGCCACCCGGCGGGCGCGGGCGGCGCGCGCACGCTCCTGCTCGGCCTCGCGCTCCGCGCGGCGGCGGGCCCGCTCCTTGCTCACGCGGCCGCCAGCGGGCCGGTCACAGCGTGCCGAGCCAGTTGCGCAGCAGCGCCGCACCGGCGTCGGCCGACTTCTCCGGGTGGAACTGCGCGGCCGACAGCGCGCCCCGCTCCACCGCGGCCACGAAGTCCGTGCCGTGGTGCGCGGTCGTCACCGTGGCGCCCGCCTCGGCCAGCGCCGCCGGGTCCGTCACGCCGTAGGAGTGCACGAAGTAGAACCGGGTGCCCTCCGGCAGCCCGGCGAACAGCGTCGAGCCGGCCGGCGGCCGCACCGTGTTCCAGCCCATGTGCGGCAGCCGCCGCGCGGGCAGCCGGGTCACGCCGCCGGGCAGCAGCCCGAGCCCCTTGGTGACCACGCCGTGCTCCTCGCCGTGCCCGAAGAGGATCTGCATGCCGACGCAGATGCCCAGCACCGGCCGCCCGGCGGCGACCCGCTCGGCGATCACCGGCCCGGCGCCCAGCGCCTCGATCCCGGCCATGCAGGCGGCGAACGCGCCCACGCCCGGCACCACCAGGCCGTCGGCCGACGCGGCGGCGTCCAGGTCGTCGGTGACGGTCACGTCGGCGCCGGCCCGCGCCACCGCGCGCTCGGCCGACCGCAGGTTGCCCGAGCCGTAGTCGAGCACCACCACGCGCCGCGTCATCAGCTCTCCCCCGGCAGCAGCCAGAGCACCCCGGCGACGGTGGCCAGTACGGCCAGCAGCCCGGTGACCACCACGGCGGCGCGCGGCGCGCCCTGCTTGAGCAGCGACCACGTCCCGCCGACCAGCAGCCCGGCCAGGATCAACACAAGAGTGGGCAGCACCTTCATTAGAGAGCGCCCTTCGTGGACGGCACCACACCGGCGTTACGGGGATCGAGCGCGGTGGCCTCGCGCAGCGCGCGGGAGACGGCCTTGAACTGCGCCTCGACCACGTGGTGCGCATCCGGGTGACCGCCCGGCCGGGCCGCGCGCAGCACGTCCACGTGCAGCGTGATCCGGGCCGACTGGCCGAACGACTCCCAGATGTGCCGGGTCATGCTCGTCGGGTAGACCGGCCCGATGTACGGGGCCAGCGCCGGCTCGTCGTGCACCACGTACGGGCGGCCGGACAGGTCGACGGCGGCGCGCACCAGCACCTCGTCCATCGGGACGGTGGCCGAGCCGTACCGCCGGATGCCCGCCTTGTCGCCCAGCGCCCGGTCGAACGCGGCGCCCAGCGCCAGCGCGGTGTCCTCCATCGTGTGGTGCGCGTCGATCTCCAGGTCGCCGACCGTGTGCACGGTCAGGTCGAAGCCGCCGTGCCGGGCGATCTGGTTGAGCATGTGGTCGTAGAAGCCGACGCCGGTGGAGATGTCGGCCTGGCCGGTGCCGTCGAGGTCGATCTCGACGAGCACCTTGGTCTCGTTTGTGACCCGCTCGATCCGGGCGATCCGGCTCATGAAACGTTCTCCATCGCGGTGAGGAAGGCGTCGGTCTCGGTCGGGGTGCCGGCGGTGACGCGCAGCCAGCCGGGCAGGCCGACGTCGCGCACCAGCACGCCGGCATCGAGCAGGGTACGCCAGGCCACCGCCTGGTCCCCGTCGACGGCGAACAGCACGAAGTTCGCGTCGCTGTCGGCCACCCGGTGGCCCCGGGCGCGCAGTTCGGCGACGATCCGGTCCCGCTGCTCCATGATCGCGGCCACGGTGCCGAGCAGGGCGTCCCGGTGCGCCAGCGCCGCGCGGGCGGCGGCCTGGGTGAGCGCGGACAGGTGGTACGGCAGCCGGACCAGCTGCACCGCGTCCACCACCGCCGGGTCGGCGGCCAGGTAGCCGAGCCGGCCGCCGGCGAAGCCGAACGCCTTGCTCATGGTGCGGGTCACCACCAGCCGCGGGTGGCCGGGCAGCACCGCCAGCGCGCTCACCGTGCCGGGCCGGGCGAACTCGGCGTACGCCTCGTCCACGACCACCATGCCGGGCGCCTCGTCCAGCACGGCGGCGACCACGGCCGGGTCGAGCGCGGTGCCGGTCGGGTTGTTCGGCGAGCAGAGGAACACCACGTCCGGCCGGTGCTCGCGGACCTGGGCCACCGCCTCGTCGGCGGTGAGCCCGAAGTCCGCGCCGCGCCGGGCGGGCACCCACCGGGTGCCGGTGCCGAGCGCCAGCAGCGGGTGCATCGAGTACGCCGGGGTGAAGCCGAGCGCGGTGCGCCCGGGACCGCCGAACGCCTGCAGCAGCTGCTGCTGGATCTCGTTGGAGCCGTTCGCCGCCCACACGTGGTCGGCGGTGAGCCCGTGCCCGAGGTAGGCGGCCAGGTCGGCGCGCAGCGCCACCGCGTCCCGGTCCGGGTAGCGGTTGAGGTCACGCAGCTCGGCGGCGAGCGCCTTGCCGATCGCCTCGACCACCGGCTCGGGCACCGGGTAGGAGTTCTCGTTGGTGTTCAGCCGCACCGGCACGTCGAGCTGCGGCGCGCCGTACGGCGTGCGCCCGCGCAGGTCCTCGCGGATCGGCAGGTCGTCGAGCGTGGTCACGACGCCCCGCCCTCGGGGAACCGGACGCTGACCGCCTGGCCGTGCGCGGGCAGGTCCTCCACGGTCGCCAGCGTGACCACGTGCGGGGCCACGTCGCGCAGCGCCTCCTGCGTGTATTCGACCAGGTGGACGCCGCGCAGGAACGACTGCACGGACAGCCCGGAGGAGTGCCGGGCGCAGCCGCCGGTGGGCAGCACGTGGTTGGAGCCCGCGCAGTAGTCGCCGAGCGACACCGGCGACCACGCGCCCACGAACACCGCACCGGCGTTGCGGACCCGCAGCGCCCACTCGCGGGCGTTCTCGGTCTGGATCTCCAGGTGCTCGGCCGCGTACGCGTCGACCACCCGCAGGCCCGCCTCCAGGTCGTCGACGAGGACCACGCCGCTCTGCTCGCCGCGCAGCGCGGTGCCGATCCGCTCGGCGTGCTTGGCCGCGGGCGCCTGCCGGGCCAGCTCCGCGTCGACCGCGTCGGCCAGCGCTGTGGACGGGGTGACCAGCACGCTGGCCGCGAGCGGGTCGTGCTCGGCCTGGCTGATCAGGTCGGCGGCGACGTGCGCCGGGTCGGCGGTGTCGTCGGCCAGGATCGCGATCTCGGTCGGGCCGGCCTCGGCGTCGATGCCGACCACGCCGCGCAGCAGCCGCTTCGCGGCGGTGACCCAGATGTTGCCCGGGCCGGTGATCATGTCGACCGGCTCGCAGCGCTCGTCCCCGGCCGGGTCGGCGCCCGCCCCGTACGCGAGCATGGCGACGGCCTGGGCGCCGCCGACGGCGTACACCTCGTCCACGCCGAGCAGCGCGCAGGCCGCCAGGACCCGGCGGTCGGGCAGGCCGTCGTTGTCCTTCTGCGGCGGGCTCACCACCACCAGCGAGCGCACCCCGGCCGCCTGGGCCGGGACGACGTTCATCACCACCGTCGACGGGTACATGGCCAGGCCGCCGGGGACGTAGAGACCGACCCGGTCGACCGGCACCCACCGCTCGGTGACCGTGCCGCCGGGCACCACGGTCGTGGTGTGGTCGGTGCGGCGCTGGTCGGAGTGCACCTTGCGGGCCCTGGTGATCGACTCCAGCAGCGCGGCGCGGACCTGCGGGTCCAGCTCGTCCTCGGCGGCGCGGATCGTCTCGACCGGCACCCGCAGCCGCTCCGGTGACACACCGTCGAACCGTTCGCTGGCCTCCCGGATCGCCGGGTACCCATGCTCCCGGACCGCCTCGACCAGCGGGCGGATCCGCTCGACCGCCACGGAGACGTCGAGCTGGGCACGGGGCAGCAGGCGGCGCGGGTCACGTGCCCCGCCGCGCAGGTCGATCCGATTCAGCACGCCTGCGAGTCTAGGCCGCCGCCGCGGCGACCGGCCCGGGCCGCCCGCACGCCGGGACGGTGAGCCGGGACACGCGCGGGCGGGCGCGTTGGGGATACGCTCGATCGCGTGAGCGCACGGCTGCCGGTGTTCCCGCTCGGGACCGTCCTCTTCCCCGGGCTGGTCCTTCCGCTGCACATCTTCGAGGAGCGCTACCGGGCGCTGGTACGCCACCTGGTGGCGCTGCCCGAGGGCGCGCCGCGCGAGTTCGGCGTGGTCGCGATCCGGGCCGGCTGGGAGGTGGCGCCGGCCGGGCCGCCGGGGCGCTTCGGGCTGACCGCCGGCGAGGTCACGCTGCACGAGGTGGGCTGCACCGCCGAGCTGCGGCAGGTCACCGAGCTGGCCGACGGCGGGTTCGACATCGTCACCGTGGGGCGGCGCCGGTTCCGCCTCGCCGAGGTCGACCACTCCGCCGAGCCCTACCTGACGGCGGAGGTGGAGTGGTTGCCCGAGCCGGGCGGCCCGGACGAGACGGCCGACCTGCTGGCGGCCCGGGTGATCTCGGTGTTCCGGCAATATCTCGGCCTGATCCGGCCGGACCAGCAGGAGATCTCCGAGCAGTTGCCGGAGGACCCGACGGTGCTCTCGCACCTGGTGGCCGCGACCGCCGCGCTGACCGTGGACGACCGGCAGCGGCTGCTCGCCATCGACGACACCGCCGCCCGCCTGCGGGCCGAGCTGCGCCTGCTCAACCGGGAGACGGCGTTGCTGCGGCAGGTCCGGGCGGTGCCGGTGCCGCTCAGCGAGCTGGCGGGTCTCCCGGCGCCGAACTGAACCCCGGCGGCGGCCACCCGCCGTCGAACTCCGGCTCCGGCCGCAGCGACGGCCACCGCGACCAGCCCGCGAGCAGCGTGTACGTGACTGCGGCGCCGAACGCGGCGAGCAGCAGGTTGCCGTGCGGCAGCGGGAGCGGGCCGAACCAGTCGACGCCGCCGGCGCGCAGGTCGACGGGTTTGGTGAAGGCGGTACCCGGCGGCGCGGTCTCCACCAGCCGCTGGAACGTGGACAGGCCGATCCGGCGGCCGACCTGCCAGGCCACCACCGCCGCGCCGAGACCGCCGAGGGTGACCGCGAGCAGGCCCGCCGGACCACGCCGGCGGCGCAGCACCACCCACAGGGTGATCGCGGCGAGCACGCCGAAGCCGAGGGTCAGGAGGCTGAACCAGCCGTCCGCGGCGATCGGCTGTTCCGGCTGCGTGGTGGCGTAGACCGCGCCGGCCGGCGTCTGCCGTACCGGGGTGGCCGGCGCCGCCCACACCCAGAGCAGCCCGAGCGGCGCACCGAGCGCGGTGAGCAGCGCGGCCACGCCGAGGGTGGTCGCCACCACCCGGCCGGCGGAGCGCCGGGACGCGGGCGATGCACCGGGGAGCTGCGTCACGACGCCCGGATGCCCGGCCAGCGGGTCGGCGCCGGGCGCGGTGACCGGGGTGCCGGCGGGCACCGGCAGTCCGCCGGGCCAGCCGGGTGGTCCGCCGGGCCAGGCAGGCGGCTGCTCGCGCTCGGGCCGCGCCTCGGCGCCGTCGGCACGCTCGCGCGTCCGCTCGGGATCAGGGGTGTCCGGAGTCACCCGTTGATCCTCTCAGGCCGGGGCACGGCGCGGGGCGGTGGTCGCCGCCTCAGCGCGCGAACGGTTCCACCATCACCGCGGCGGCCTTGAGCCAGGCGTTGCGGGTCTCGGCCTGGAGCTGGTGGTACTCGATCGAGGAGCCGGTCTCCAGCGCCGGGTCGTAGGGCACCACCGCCACCGCCCGGGTACGGGTGGCGAAGTGCCGTTCCAGGTCGTCCTGCAGGGAGGTCCGGCCGGGCGTCGGGCAGGAGATCAACGTGACCGCGTTGTCGGCCAGGTCGCCCATGCCCTCCTCGTGCAGCAGGTCGAGCATCCAGTCCGCGCTGAACGCCGCGTCCTCACGCGGCACGGTGGTCACCACGAGCTGGTCGGCGGCCTGCATCACGGTGCGCCAGTTCGGGCTCTCCACGTTGTTGCCGGTGTCCACGCAGACCACCTCGTGGGTGCGGCGCAGCAGCTCCAGCACCCGCTTGACGGTGAACTGGTCGAGCCGCTGGGCGAAGCGCGGGCTCTCCTCGCCGGCCAGCACGTCGTACGAGCCGTCGGAGGCGTGCCGCAGGTAGTCGTCGAGGTGGGACAGCAGCCGGTTGCCCTCGAGGATCTCGATCTGCGCCAGGTCGTGGATCAGGTGGCGGATGGTGCGGGCGTGCCGGGCGCTGCCGGCCCGCAGCCCGAGCGTGCCGCGCAGCTCGTTGTCGTCCCAGGCGAGCACGCCGCGCCCGCGGACGCTGCCCACCGTCGCCGCGGCGAGCACGGTGGCGGTGGTCTTGTGCACCCCGCCCTTGGGGTTGGCGAACGCGAGCACCCGGGGCGTGCCCAGCTCGCGGCGCAGCACGCTGGTGGCGCGTTCCAGCTCGGCGTCCGGCTCGGGGGCACGCCACTGCGCCTGGGCCGGCGCGACCCGCCCGGCGCGGCCGGAGCGGCCCTCCAGCGGGCTACGCGGCGCGGGCACCACCGGTTCCGGCGCGGGCGGGACGTCCGGCCGGTAGCGGCCCCGGTCGAGCAGGGCGTACCGGGACTCGGCCGGCGGTGGCGCGGGCCGGTAGCCACCGTCGAGAAGGGAGTAGCGCGACTCGGCCGGCGCCTCGGCCCGGCCGCGCGGCTCCGGCAGCGCCGGTTCGGCGCGCCAGGACGGCTCCGGCCGGGGCTCGGCGGCGAAGGACGGGTCCGGCGCGACAGACGGCTCGGCGCGCCAGGACGGCTCGGCCGGATAGGGCTGCCCGGCGCGCCAGGACGGCTCCGGGTCGGTGCGGTACGCCGGCTCGGCCCGGTAGGCCGGTTCACCTTCCTGGCGGGGGTCGGCGCGGAAGGCGGGGTCGACGCGGAACGTGGCCTCGGCCCGGTAACCGGGCTCGGCGCCGTACGACCCGTCGGGGGCGCGGCCGACGGCGGCGGCGCGCCCGGTCCAGCCGGTGCCGGCGGCGCGGCGTGGCAGCGGGTCGGGCGGCGGCGCGTGGTGGTCCTCGACGTGCCGGTCGGCGTCGGCGTGCTCCGCGCCGCGACCGCCGAGCCGGGCCCGGTCGAGCAGCGCCCGCCACCGCGGTGCCGGCTCGCCCTGCCGACCCCAGCCGGTCTCGCTGCCGTCCAAGGATTCGCCCTCCCCCAGCCCATCGATCTCCGCCTGACAGGCTACGAACGAAACCCTATTCGGACCACTCCCCGCGCCGCACATCGCCCGGTGACCCGCCGCACGGTGGGATCGACCGGGTGGCCGCGCCCGCTGATGTCTCAGGAGGTGGGAGCGGGATTGGGTGGCCCGGATCCGGGGACCGGCGCACGGGCGGTCGGTGAAGGTCCGCTCACCGTCCGTGCAGCTTCCGACGAATCGCCCATTCCGCCGCCCTGGGCCGCTGCGCTGTCCGCCGGCGGCCGGGCCACGTCACGCTGCTCCGGCAGCGGCGGGGTGAACACCGTCCGGTCGAGCCGGGTGACCTCCGGCGCCGGGTCCACCACCCGTACGTCCGGGCGCCCGGCGAGCGCGCGCAGCGCGTCCGGCGCGGCACGGACCACCGCGGCGTACACGCAGGCGCATCCGGTCCGGTAGGCGTCCGCCTCCCGGGCCGCGACCTCGGCCCCGCTCTCGTACACCCGGCGCAGCTCCGGATCGGCGGTGGCCGCCGGGGCGGCGGCGCGCGACCGGTAGTCGGCGGCCTCCCGGTCCTTGCGCCCGGCGACGTCGGCCATCCCGGCGACCACGTCGTCCGGCAGCCGCAGCGCCGCGATCCGGACGATCTCGGTCTGCCGGCCGGACAGCGGCACCCGCGCCACCACCGCCGAGACCGGCGCGCCGTCCAGCGCGGCGGCCGCCCGCGCCGGGGTCAGGTAGCCGGCGAACGAGACGAGCGCGTAGACGTCGGGCGCGTCGAGGGCGGCCAGCTCCTCCCCGGCGGCACGCAGGTACGCCGGGACGCTCGCGCCGGCGGCCACCCCGACCCGGGTCACCTCGCCGACAGTGCGGTCGCTGGCCGGACGGTCCCGCCGCTGTGCCACCGCTACCACCAGCACCACCAGCGCGCAGGCCAGCGCCAACCAGGTCAGCGTGGTGAACCGGGACCGGCGCGGCGGCGCGGTGTCGTCGCTCATGGTCAGTCGCGCAGGATCTCCAGCGCCCGGGCCAGATCCTCCGGGTAGTCGCTGACGAACGTCACCTCGTCGCCGGTGCCCGGGTGCGCGAAGCTCAGCGAACGGGCGTGCAGCCACTGCCGGGACAGCCCGAGCCGGGCCGACAGCGTCGGGTCCGCCCCGTAGGTCAGGTCGCCCACGCAGGGGTGCCGCATGCTGGAGAAGTGCACCCGGATCTGGTGCGTGCGCCCGGTCTCCAGCCGTACGTCGAGCAGGCTGGCGGAGGGGAACGCCTCGAGTGTGTCGTAGTGGGTGATGCTCGGCTTGCCGCCGGAGACCACCGCCCACCGGTAGTCGTGGTGCGGGTGCCTGTCGATCGGCGCGTCGATGGTGCCGCGCAGCGGGTCCGGGTGGCCCTGCACCACGGCGTGGTAGCGCTTCTCCACCTCGCGCTCCTTGAACGCCCGCTTGAGCGCGGTGTACGCGCGCTCGCTCTTGGCCACCACCATGATCCCGGTGGTGCCCACGTCGAGCCGGTGCACCACGCCCTGCCGCTCGGCCGCGCCGCTGGTGGAGATGCGGTGGCCGATGCCGGCCAGCCCGCCGATCACCGTCGGGCCGGTCCAGCCGGGGCTCGGGTGCGCCGCCACCCCGACCGGCTTGTCCACCACCACGATGTCGTCGTCGGCGTACACCACGGTCAGGCCGGGCACGGCCTGCGGCACCACGGTCGGCGGGGCGGGCGGCGCGGGCAGCGTGACCTCCAGCCACGAGCCGGCCTTGACCTTGTGCGAGTTGGGCCGGGCCACGCCGTCGACGAGCGCGTCGCCGGCGTCGATCAGGCCGGCGGCGGCGGTGCGGGAGAGCCCGAACAGCCGGGACACGGCCTGGTCCAGGCGCATGCCGTCGAGGCCGTCCGGGACGGGCAGGGAGCGGGTGTCGCCGCCGGCGGCGAACGCGGAGGTCACGCGGTCTCCCGCTGCTCGGTCGCGGCGACGTCGTCGCGCTTCTCGTCGCGCAGCCGGGAGCCGTCGCGTTGCCGGCCGGTCAGCTCCAGGAAGACCGCCAGCACCACGCCGCAGACCAGCGAGCTGTCGGCCAGGTTGAACACCGGCCAGACCTGGCCGTACGGGTCGAAGAGGCTGATCATGTCGACCACGTGGCCGACGAAGTGCCCGGGCGCGCGGAAGATCCGGTCGATCAGGTTGCCCAGCGCGCCGCCCAGCACCAGGCCCAGCGACACCGCCCACGGCAGCGAGCGCAGCCGCAGCGCCATCCACGCGATCCACCCGATCACCACGAACGTGATGATCGGGAAGACCCAGGTGTGGTCGGAGCCGATGCTCCAGGCGGCGCCGCTGTTGCGGGTGAGGCTGAAGTAGACCGCGCCGCCGAGCACCGACACCGGCTCCCGGCCGGTCAGCTCGGCCAGCGCGAGCTGTTTGGTGCCCAGATCCGCCAGCAGCGAGAACAGGGACACGCCGAGCAGCAGGCCGACGGCCCTGCGGCGGGGCGCGCCGGCACCCGACTCGGTGGTGCCGGAACCGGCGGGCGGTGCTGCGGTCATCTGCTCCCCATCGACGCTTGCGACGGCGTGGTCACCGTCTGCCGTACGGCCGCCGGGGAGCGGTGATCAGCGCCGCTCCTCCAGCTGCTTGCAGGTCACGCAGAGGGTGGCCGACGGGAACGCGGCGAGCCGCTCCACCGGGATCGGGTTGCCGCACCGCTCGCACCAGCCGTAGCCGCCCTCGTCGAGGCGCTCCAGCGCGCGCTCGACCTGCGTGATCCGCTCCTTGATGCTGTTGGCGAGAGAGATCTCCTGCTCCCGCTCGAACGTCTTGGTGCCGGTGTCGGCCTGGTCGTCCCCGGCCGAGTCGGTCAGCCGGTCGCGCTGCAGCTCGGTGATCTCGCTCAGCGTCTGATCGTACTCGGCGTTCAGCTCGTCCCGCCGCGCCGCCAGGGCGGCCCGGATCTTCTCGGTCTCCGCCGCGCTGCGGGTGGCCTTCGGCGCGGGCTTGCGGCCGGCGGTCCTGGTGTCGGCTGGCTTCGCCATCGTCAGCTCCCTCAGCCGCGTGGCGCGGCGGTCAGCGGTACGTGGGCGGGGACGCCGTCGTCGGCATCTCCGCGTACGGAAGGGTGCACGGCGAGCGGGCCCGCCGTGCACTCCGGAGGTTGGCAAGAATACGGAACGTACAGGCGTCCGACAACGTGCCGCACCGTCGTCCCACGTATCCGCCCCGGACTGCCATCAATCGGGGCAAAAGGAACGGTAGCAGATCAGCGGGCCGTCTCCTCGCCGTACTCCCCGAACCATCGCGCCAGCCGGCCCCGGCGGCTCACCGCCCGCAGCCGCCGCTCGGTCTCGTCCCGTACGCCGGCGGTGGCGACGATGAGCAGGCTGTCCCCGACCTTGAGCCGGGTGTCCGCGCCGGGCACGAACCCGACGCCGTCGCGCAGCACCAGCGTGACCGCGGCGCCCACCGGCAGCCGCAGCTCGTCCACGTGCACCCCGGCCAGCCGGGACCCGTCCGGCACCTCCAGCTGGAGCAGGTCGGCGCGCATCCGCTCCAGCGGGGCGGTCTCCAGCATGATCTCGTTCGGCTCGGCCGGCGCGATCACGCCCAGCCGGCGGGCCGCCGACGCCAGCGTGCCGGCCTGGAGCAACGTGAAGATCACCACCAGCACGAAGACCGCGTCGAAGAGGCGGTCCGCCCCCGGCACGTGCAGCGACAGCGGGATGGTGGCGAGCACGACCGGCACCGCGCCGCGCAGACCCGCCCAGGACAGGAAGAGCTGCTCGCGCAGGTTGACCCGGAACGCCAGCGCGGACACCGCCACCGACAACGGCCGGGCGAGCAGCAGCAGGGCCAGCCCGGTGATCACGGCGGGCAGCACCGCGGTCTCCAGCCGGCTCGGCGAGACCAGCAGGCCGAGCAGCACGAACAGGCCGATCTGGGCCAGCCAGGCCAGCCCGTCGGCGAAGCCGAGGATGGCCTGCCGGTGCGGCAGGCGGGAGTTGCCGAGCAGCACGCCGGCCACGTACACGGCGAGGAAGCCGGAGGCGTGCACCACCGAGCCGGCCGCGTACGCCAGCACGGTGAAGCCGACCACCGCGATCGGGTACAGGCCGGCCGACGGGAGCGCGGCACGGCGCAGCGCGTACCGCCCGGCCAGCCCGGCGCCCACCCCGACCGCCGCGCCGACGCCCAGCTCGTAGCCGAGCAGCAGCGCCTCGTACCACCACGGGTGGGCCGCCTCCGCTCCGGCGCGGGAGAGCAGCAGCACCACGAGCACGACGGGCGCGTCGTTCACCCCGGACTCGGCCTCCAGCGCGGCCACCAGCCGGGGTGGCAGGCGCAACCGGCGCAGCGTGGCGAACACCGCCGCCGCGTCGGTCGAGGAGAGCACCGCGCCGTAGAGCAGCGCCAGCCGCCAGTCCAGGTCGAGCAGCAGGTGCACCACCACGCCGACGACCACGATGCTGACCACCACGCCGACGGTGGACAGCGTGGCCGCCAGCCCGAGCACCGGCCGCAGCGTGCTCCACCGGGCGGTCAGGCCGCCCTCCGCGATGATCACGATGAGCGCGCAGAAGCCGAGCACCCGGGTCAGCTCGACGTCGTCGAAGCGGATGCCCAGCCCGGCCTCGCCGAGCAGCACCCCGAGCGCCAGGTAGACCAGCAGGCTCGGCACGCCGAGCCGGGTGGAGAAGCGCACCGCGCCCACCGCCACCAGCAGCACGGCGGCGCCCACCAGCAACGCGACGTCCAGCCCGGGGGTCATCGCCGACCGGCCCGGGCGGATCTCACGGCGTGCTGCCGTCGCGCAGTCGCCGCAGCACCTCGGGCAGTTCGGCGTGCGGGCGTTCCACCAGGAAGAGCTTGTCCCGGCTGGCCGCGCCGGAGCGCAGCGACACGGTCGCCGGCCGGACGCCGAGCGCCTCGGCGAGCGCCCTCCGGGCCGCCTCGGTCGCGCGGCCGTCCACCGCCGGCGCGTGCACCGCGACGACGAGCGCGGGACCCAGCGGCCCGTCGTACCGGCCGCCGACCCGGGTCCGGGCCGCGCCGGGCTTCACCCGCACCGCGACGGTGAGCGTGTCGTCCGCGATCGTCATGGTCAGCGGGGCCGGGCCTCGGCCAGCAGGGTGGTGGCGGCGGCGCACTGCGCGCACGGGGTGAAGCCCAGGCCGACCGCCTCGGCGACCGGAACGGGCTCGTCCTCCCGGCCCACCAGATGCGGGCAGCCGGGCAGGTGGAAGCGGGGGTGGCCGTCGACCACCAGGACCTCGCCGGGCAGCCGCACCAGCCGGGCCACCTGCCCGGCGGAGAGGTACTCGGCCGGCGGGTCGCCGTCGAACGCATCGCCCGGCGCGGGCGAGGTGGGCCGCGTGGCGTCCGAGGCGCGCTGGCCGGGCGGCGAGTAGGGCGTCGGTTCCGCGTCGGTCACCGGCTCGGCGGCGACGCGTTCGTACGACTCGGCGGTCGCCGGCTCGTAAGGCGCGGTGTACGGATCGGCGTCGAACGGATCGGCCGGTGGTGAGTACGCGGCGAGCGGCGGGGTGTCGTCCGGTTCGGTCACCGGCGACCCGGGCGGTTGCCGCCACCCGGATCCGCCGGCGTCGACCGTGGACGTGTGGTGCGGGACCGGGCTCACCGGGTCGTCCGGAGACGGGACGGTGTGCGCGGTCCGGGTACGCGGCCCGGTCGCCCGGCCGGCCGTGGCCCGCGCCGCGGCCGCCTGGCGGGCGAACGCGACGAAGACGACGGCGGACAGGACGCTGGCCGCGATCGAGACGATGAGCAGGAGGCTGGATCCGCCGGCGAGCCCGGCGACCAGCAGCACGACCGCGACGACGATGAGCAGGATGCTGGCGGCTACCACGGCTCACCCCCGGCCGCGTCGTGTCGGTCTGGGCGGTCGGTGGCCGTCACGGGGACGGCCACCGACGCGGGATCAGCGGCCGGACTCGAGCGAGCCGGCGCCGCGGCCACCGCCGTAGGAGCCGGCGAGGCCGGCCGCGGCGAGACCGTTGCTGCCGGCGGCACGGGTGCCCTCGGCGCGGTTCATCTCCACCTCGAGGCCCTGGCCGCGACCGTCGAGGTCACGCAGCTGGCTCTCCAGGTACGCCTTGAGCCGGGTGCGGTACTCGCGCTCGAACTGCTTGAGCTCCTCGATGTGCTTCTGCAGCGCGGTGCGCTTGGCGTCCAGGCCGCCCATGGCCTCCTGGTGCCGCTGGCGGGCGTCCCGCTCCAGGGCGTCGGCCTTGGCGCGCGCCTCCCGGGTGACCTCCTCGGCCTTCGAACGGGCCTCGGAGAGCAGCTGGTCGGCCTCGCGACGGGCGTCGGAGACGTGGTCGTCGGCGGTGCGCTGGGCCATCATGAGCACCCGCAGCGCCTGCTGCTCGCCGTCCCCGGTCACCCCGGCCGGGCCGCCCTGCGTGCGGACCTGCTCCAGCTCGGCCTGCATCGCGCGGGCCGCCTGCTCGGCGGCCGCCTTGTCGCGCTGCACCCGGTCGAGCTGGGCCTTGACGTCGTTGAGCTCCGCCGCGAGGCGGGCGTCACCGCCGGGGCCGGCGGGAGCGCCACCCCGACCGCCGCGCTCCACCTGGGCGCGCAGCTCGTTGTTCTCCTCGATCAGACGGGCCAGCTCGCGCTCGACCTCGTCCAGGAAGGCGTCGACCTCCTCCTCGTCATACCCCCGCTTGCCGATCGGCGGCTTTTTGAAGGCGACGTTGTGAACGTCGGCCGGGGTCAGCGGCATCGAAACTCCTCGGGTCAGTTGCGGCCGCGAAAGCGCTCTGGTCAGGCAAACGCGAAGATCAGGCGCCTAAACACGAACTCCATCAGCACGAACAGGATAACCAGGAGCACAAGGGAGGCCAGGTCGATGCTCACGGTACCAATTCGCAGTGGCGGGATCACACGCCTCAACGCTCGCAGGGGCGGATCAGTGACGCTCCACACGACTTCCAGTCCCGCCGACGCTCCCCGGCCCGGTTGCCAGCGGCGACCATAGGCCAGCACCGCCCCCATAACAAATCGCGCCAAAAGGACAATTAGGAAGATGTACAGCAGCAGGTAGAGCACCTGGAACAGGATCGACAACACGGCAGGCGACGTCCCTCGGTCATGTGGGTCAGCTCAGGCTGAAGAAGCCGCCCTCAGCGATCTTGGCCTTGTCCTCCGCGGTGACCTGGACGTTGGCCGGTGAGAGCAGGAACACCCGGTTGGTCACGCGCTCGATCGTACCGCGCAGGCCGAACGCGAGCCCGGCGGCGAAGTCGACAAGGCGGCGGGCGTCCGCCTCGTCCATCTCGGTGAGATTGATGATCACCGGGACGCCGTCCCGGAAGTGCTCGCCGATGGTCCGCGCCTCGCGGTAGGTGGTCGGGTGCAGCGTGGTGATCTGGTAGCGCTGCTCGTCCTCCGGCGCCACCCGCTCCCGCTCGCGCGGCTGGGCCTGCGGCGCGAGCGCGAGATTGTCCCGCGTGTGATAGGTCAGGGCGCCCGAGGTCTCGCCGGCGGAGGACCGGGTGATCGACCGGACGCTGGAGCGCTCGACCCGCTCCGGGCGCTCCACGTCGCCCCGGTCGGTGTCGACCGACCGGCTGGAGGCGCGCTCGGACAGCCGGCCCCGGTCGCTGAGGCGGGACCGCGTCGCCGGCGGCTCGTCGGCCTCGTCGTCGTCCTCGTCGGCGAACTCCTCGGCGTACCGGCTCGACCGGTAGCGCGACGAGTCCCGGTAGCCACCCTTGTCGTAGCCACCGTCCTCGTACGCCCGCTCGTCGTCCTCCTCGACCAGACCGAGCCAGACCCCCGCCTTGCGCAGTGCACCCATCCCCGCGCCCTTCCGTCCGCCGTGCGGCACGCGCCCCCGTGCCGTGTCGCTTGATCACGAGTGGACGATCATGCCCACCGGACCGGATCGGCAATCCCCTGACGTGCGGTTCGCGGTCCGCCCGTCACGGCCCCCGGCTACGGGGACGCCGTCCTGAACAACACTGATGTAATTTGCTTCCGTCGTGGTGAGGCTACCGCAGCGCAGGGCGCATTCCGAGCAACGCGCTGCCGACACGGACATGTGTCGCGCCGTGCCCGATCGCGCTCTCCAGGTCGCCGCTCATCCCCGCCGACAGCACCGTGGCGCCCGGATGGTCGGCCCGCAGCGCCGCCGCCACCTCGGCCAGCCGGGCGAACGCCCGGTCCGGCTCCCAGCCCAGCGGCGCCACCGCCATCAGCCCGGCCAGCCGCAGCGCGTCCGCGCCGGCCACCGCGGCGGCCACCGGGCCGAGCCCCCGCTGCGGATCGGCAGCACCCGGCAGCGCCCCGCCCCGGGCCGGATCGCCGTCGATGCTCACCTGCACCAGCACGTCCAGCGGCCGGTCCCGGACCGCGCCCGCGGCGGCGTCCAGCGCGGCGGCCAGCCGGACGCTGTCCACCGACTGGACCACGTCGGCGTACCGGACCACCGACCGGGCCTTGTTGCGCTGCAACTGGCCGATGAAGTGCCAGCGCGGCGCGGCGCCGGCTTCGGCCACCGCCTCCGCCTTCGGCGCCGCCTCCTGGTCCCGGTTCTCCCCCACGTCGGTCACGCCCAGCCCGGCCAGCGCCACCACGTCCGACGCCGGGTACGTCTTGGTCACCGCGACCAGGGTCACCGCGTCCCGCTGCCGCCCGGCCGCCGCGCAGGCGTCGGCGATGCGGGCCCGGACCCGGGCCAGCCCGGCCGCCAGCTCGGCGCGCCGCTCGGGCCGCACCGCCGTCTGTGACTCCGTCATCGGCGCGGCTCAGGACCCGTTCTTGAGGAAGTCCGGCACATCGACGTCGTCGAAGAGCACCCGCCGCGACGGCTGCTGCGGCGCCGGCATGGTGGCCGGCGGGCTCACCGGCGCGTTCGGCTGGGCCGGCGGGTTCTGGTTGCTCTTGCGCGGCGGCTCGACCGCCTTGTACGCGGGCGCGCCCCCGTCGAAGCCCGCCGCGATCACGGTGACCCGCACCTCGTCGCCGAGCGCGTCGTCGATGACCGCGCCGAAGATGATGTTCGCGTCCGGGTGGGCCGCGTCGGTGACCAGCTGCGCCGCGTCGTTGATCTCGAACAGGCCGAGGTCCGACCCGCCGGCGATGGACAGCAGCACACCGCGCGCGCCGTCCATGCTCTGCTCCAGCAGCGGGCTGGAGATGGCCGCCTCGGCCGCCTCCACGGCGCGGTTCTCGCCCCGGGCGCTGCCGATGCCCATGAGCGCGCTGCCCGCGCCGCTCATCACGCTCTTCACGTCGGCGAAGTCCAGGTTGATCAGACCCGGCGTGGTGATCAGGTCGGTGATGCCCTGGACACCGGAGAGAAGCACCTGGTCCGCCGTGCGGAACGCGTCCATCATGGAGATGTTGCGGTCACCGAGCGCGAGCAGCCGGTCGTTCGGGATCACGATGAGCGTGTCGCACTGGTTGCGCAGCTCCTCGATGCCCGCCTCGGCCTGGACCTGCCGGCGCTTGCCCTCGAACGAGAACGGCCGGGTCACCACGCCGATGGTGAGCGCGCCGAGCTTGCGGGCGATGTTCGCCACGACCGGCGCGCCGCCGGTGCCGGTGCCGCCGCCCTCGCCGCAGGTCACGAACACCATGTCGGCGCCCTTGAGGACCTCCTCGATCTCGTCGCGGTGGTCCTCGGCGGCGTTCTTGCCGACGTCCGGGTTGGCGCCCGCGCCCAGTCCCCGGGTCAGCTCCCGGCCCACGTCGAGCTTGACGTCGGCGTCGCTCATCAGCAACGCCTGCGCGTCGGTGTTGATCGCGATGAACTCGACGCCCTTGAGCCCAACCTCGATCATCCGGTTGACGGCGTTGACTCCGCCGCCCCCGATGCCGACGACCTTGATGACCGCCAGGTAGTTGTGCGGAGGTGTCATCTCCGGTCCTTTCCCTTCGAGATTGGCATGGGCCGACCCCACACGGCTTGGCCGGATCAGCGGCCTCCGACGGCTGAACCCTCACCCTCTACTAGAGGCTTAGAGTTATGTCAACCACTGATCTCTTCGGGGCAACGTATGCGCCGCCGCGCCAGGAGCCAAGGACCTGTTCCGGCGTGTCGCGACCGAGCGACAGGGGACACAGCGTCCGCTCGCTGAGCCGCCGGTCACTCGAACGTGACCACGTCCGGCGCGCTGACGTCGATCCGGTCCGCCTTGCGGCTCAGCAACGCGGTCGCCACGGTGGACTTGTCCGCGCCCCGGGAGGCGTCGCCCCAGAACACCTGACGCTCGCCGCGCAGCTGCAACGTGATCCGGGCCAGGCCGGCCACGTCCACCGCGACCAGCTCCGCGCGCAGCTTCTCCCCCAGCGCGGCGAGCACCGCCAGCCCGGCCCGCGTACCCGGATCGTCCGGGCCCGGCCGGGCCACCTTGACCAGCGGCAACCCCTCCGGCGCCCGGTCCAGGCGCTGGAAGACCACGCCCGAGCCGTCCACCACCACGAACCCGTCGCCCTGCGGCACCGCCGCCACCGCGGTGCGCTCCCGCACCCGGATCACCAGCGTGCCCGGCCACTCCCGCTCGACCGTGGCGCTCGCCACCGGCGGCAGCGTGCCGACCTTGCGCGCGGTCGCGTCCAGGTCCACCCGGGCCAGCGGCGCGTTGTCCGGCACCGCGGCGGCGTCGCGGATCTGCACCGGGGTGACCAGCCGCGCGCCGACCACCCGCACCTCGCGCACGCCGAACAGACCGGTGCCGAGCACCGTCCACGCCACCAGGCCCGCGACGGCGAGCACCGCGGCTGCGACCGCCCACGGCAGCGCGGCCCGCATCCGCCGCTGCCGGGCCCGGGCCATGAACCGGCGGGTCGACGGCGGCACGGCGTCCGCGTTGGCCCGCACAAGCTGCCAGCGCCGCACCGGGCTGCGCCGGCCACCTCCGCCGTCCGGGCCGGGGGTACGGCCGCGGGCCGGACCGGGACTCATCCGGCGCTGGCCGCCGCGCCGTCCGGGCCGACGCCGGCGTCCAGCCCCGTGCCGCCGGAGCGGGCCAGCAGGGCGTCGAGCAACTGGTCACCCATCAGCGAGATCGGCGGCGCGCCCATGGTCACCACCACGTCGCCGGCCCGGGCCCGGCGGGCCACCTCGGCCGGCACGTCGTCCCACGCCTCGACGAACACCTTGCGCTCGTCCGGCAGCGGCACGTCCTGGATCAGCGCGGCCGAGCCCTCGCCGGGGCGGCGCGTCTCGCCGGGGCCGAACACCTCCAGCAGCACCACCTCGTCGGCGATGCCGAGGGCGGCGGCGATCTCCGCCTGGTTGTCCCGGGTCCGGTAGAGCCGGTACGGCTGGAACACCACGATCAGCCGGCCGTCGCCGGCCACCTCACGCAGCGTCTGCAACGCCAACGTCATCGAGGTCGGGTGGTAGGCGTACTCGTCGTAGACCAGCACGCCGTCGGCGACGCCCTTGCGCTCGAAGCGGCGCCGCACGCCGGGGAACGCGCCGAGCGCGGCCTCCGCCGCCGGGACCGGCAGCTCCAGCAGGTACGCGGCGAGCACCGCGGCGGCGCTGTTGAGCGCCATGTGCCGCCCCGGTACGGGCAGCCGGAACTCGCCGAACGCCCGACCCTCGATCTCGGCCTGGTAGCGCACCCCGTGCGCGGACGAGACGACGTCGCTCATCCGCAGGTCCGCGTCGGCGGACTCGCCGTACGTCCAGACCCGGCGGCCCTCGGCGCGCAGTGTCTCGGCCAGCCGCCGCCCGCCCGGGTCGTCGGCGCAGGTGACCACGAAGCCCGCCGGGTCGGTGAGCCGGGCGAACTCGGCGAACGCCGCCTCCAGCGTGGCCAGGTCGCCGTAGGTGTTGAGGTGATCCGCCTCGATGTTCGTGATGATCGACACGAACGGGCGGTAGATGAGGAAGGAGCGGTCGCTCTCGTCCGCCTCGACCACGAAGTGCTCGCCGGTCCCGTGGTGCGCGCCGGAGCCGACCTCGGAGATCTCGCCGCCGATCACGAAGGACGGATCGGTGCCGGCCTGCTGGAGCACCATGGTGACCATCGAGGTGGTGGACGTCTTGCCGTGGGTGCCCGCCACCGCCACCGTACGGCGGCCGGTCATCGCCGCGGCGAGCGCCTCGGACCGGTGCAGCACCCGCAGGCCCCGCCGGCGCGCCTCCACCATCTCCAGGTGGTCCTGCGGGATCGCCGAGGAGTAGACGACCGTGTCCACGCCGTCGAGGTTGGACGCCTCGTGGGTGGAGTGGATGGTGCCGCCGAGCGCCCGCAGGCCGGCCAGCGACGGCCACTCCCGCAGCTCGCTGCCGGAGACCGGCAGACCCCGGGTGAGGAACAGCCGGGCCAGCCCGGCCATCCCGACCCCGCCCACGCCGATCAGATGGATCCGGCCCAGGTCCTCCGCCGTCATGGTGCCGGCGGGCGTGAACTGCGCGGTGTTCATCAGACGTACCTTCCCGTCGCGGTTTCCCTCATCAGCGGGCCACCGCCTCGTAGACGAAGTTCAGCAGCGCCACGTCGCCGTCGCGGCGGCCGTAGCCGGCTGCCGCCTGGCTCATCGCCCAGAGCCGCTGCGGGTCCCGGATCAGCGGGATCACCGTCCGCTCCACCCAGGCCGGGGTCATCTCGGCGTCGTCGACCAGCAGACCGCCGCCCGCCTCCACCACCGGCAGCGCGTTGCGCTTCTGCTCCTGGTTGCTGTGCGGGTAGGGCACGTAGACGGTGGGCAGTCCGATCGCGGCCACCTCGGCGCAGGTCATCGCGCCGCCCCGGGCCAGCATCAGATCGGCGGCGGCGTAGCCCAGCTCCATCTCGGACAGGTACGGCAGCGTGACGTACGGCACCGGCAGGTCGGTGGGCACCGAGACCGGCTCGTTGCGGGCGCCGATGACGTGCAGCACCTGCACGCCGTTGCGGGCCAGCTCCTTCGCCGCGCCGGACACGGCCAGGTTGATCGAGCGGGCGCCCTGCGAGCCACCGGCGACGAACAGCACCGGCAGGTCGGGACGGAGTCCGAAGTGGGCGCGGGCGGCGTCACGCAGGGCGGCCCGGTCCAGCCCGGCGATGCCCCGGCGCAGCGGCACGCCCACCACCCGGGCGTCGCGCAACGCCTCGGCCTGGGCCGGCTGGTGCGGGAAACCCACCGCGACGTTCTTGGTGAACTTCATCCCGAGCCGGTTCGCCACGCCCGGCGGCACGTTCACCTCGTGGATGACGATCGGCAGCTCCCGCCGCCACGCGGCCAGGTAGCCGGGCACCGAGACGTACCCGCCGAAGCCGACCACGGCGTCGGCCTGGACCTCGTCGATCACCTTGCCCGCGGCGCGGGCCGCCTTCCACATCCGGTCCGGGGTGCGCACCAGGCTCATGTTCACCGACCGGGGAAGCTGGTACGCCGGGATCTGCCGCAGGTCGTAGCCGGCCGGCGGGATCAGCTCGTTCTCCAGCCCCTTCGGTGTGCCCAGACAGGTGATCCGGACGCTCGGGTCGTGTCGGCGCAGGCAGTCGGCGAAGGCGAGCAGCGGGTAGATGTGCCCGCCCGTACCCCCTCCGCAGAGCACCACCGAACGCAGCGGACCCATCAGCGTCTCCTCTCGCTCGCCGCGCCGGTGCGCGCCCGGTCGGACCGGGCGCCGCGGGGCGCGGCCTGATCGTCCTGCCGCCGCTGCCGGGACCGGGGCACGGACCCTCGGTCGGCCGGCGGCGACGCCGGCTTGCGGCGCCGGCCGGGAAGCGGCGGCAACGGGGCCCACACTAGTCGGACCCATCGGGCGGGCGGACGGGCATGCAGCGCTCGCGCGGCGTCCGGCTCGGCGCGGGCGAACGAGGCGAGCATGCCGACCGCGGCGAGCGTCACCACCAGGGCGCTGCCGCCGTCGGAGATGAACGGCAGCGGTACGCCGGTCAGCGGCAGCAGCCCGGTCACGCCACCGATGTTGATGACGGCCTGGCCGACCAGCCAGGCGGTCACGCCGGCGGCGGCGAGCCGGCGGAACGGGTCCTCGACCCGGCGGGCGATGCGCAGCCCGGTGTACGCGAGCACGGCGAACAGCACCAGGATCACGGTGCAGCCGACCACGCCCAGTTCCTCCGCGACGATGGCGAAGATGAAGTCGTTGTGCGCCTCGGGGAGCCAGTTCCACTTCAGCGAGCTCTGGCCCAGGCCGACGCCGAACCAGCCGCCGTTGCCGATCGCGTAGCGGGCCTGCACGAGCTGGTAGCAGTTCGGCAGCTCCTGCTCGAAACACGTGCGCGGGGAGGGCGGGTCGAGCCACATGGTGAGGCGGCCGAGCCGGTAGTTGTCGGCGCCCCGGGAGCCGGAGCCGGCGCCGAGCGAGGCCGCGGCCACCAGCAGGCCGATGCCGGCCAGGCCGATCGCGGTGAGCGCGGCGAAGACCCGGGTCCGTACGCCCGCCGCCCAGAGCATGCCGACCACGAGCGCGAGCAGGCACAGCATGCTGCCCAGGTCGTTGTAGCCGACCAGCACGAACAGCAGGCCCACCACCGGGAACAGCGGCGTGGCCAGTTCCTTCCACCAGCCCAGCACCGCGCCCTTGCGGGCCAGCACGTGCGCCGCCCACAGCACCAGCGCGAACTTCGCCACCTCGACCGGTTGCAGCGAGATCGGGCCGAGCGAGAGTGAGAGGAGTTCGGCCCGCAACGGCCCGATCGACGTCACCCCGAACAGCGAGCCCATCGCGACGAGCAGGTTGAGCAGGAGCAGCAGCGCGACCGCCACCCCCAGCGCCGGGCGGCTGACCGCCCGGAACGTGCGCGCGGGCAGCCGCTGGCAGGCCCAGAACGCGCCGATGCCGATCACCGCGAACACGGCCTGCTTGGTCAGCGACGCGGACGCGTCGCCGCCCTCGGCGAAGTCCTTCACGCTGGTCGCGGAGAAGACCATGGTGAGGCCGATCAGCAGCAGCAGTCCGACGCTGGACAGCAGCAGGTAGTACGAGGCCAGCGGCCGGGCCAGCAGGCCACGCAGCGCGGCCAGCCCACCGGCCGGATCCCAGCGCGCCGCCGGCGGTTCGACCGGAGGCGTGGCCGCCGGCGCACGCCGGGCCGGCGGGTCGCTGGTCACCTGGATGTCTCGTCCCTCCCCCACAGGCCCATCATTGCCGCTCGCCCCGCCCGCCCGTGGCGCAACCGCCCGGTCGGCGTGTCGGATCTGAAGGAAGGGCCCCTTATTAACAGACGTCTGTTAATAAGGGGCCCTTCCTTACACCTAGCTGACCGCGGCGAGGAACTCGCTGTAGAACAGGCCCAGCGCGATGGCCACGCCGATGCCGGCGATGATCCAGAACCGGACCACGATGTTGACCTCGCTCCAGCCGGCCAGCTCGAAGTGGTGCTGCAACGGCGACATCCGGAACACCCGCTTGCCGGTGGTACGGAACGAGATGATCTGGATGACCACCGACATCGTGATGATCACGAACAGGCCGCCCAGGATCGGCAGCAGCAGGATCGTGCGGGTGGACATCGCCATGCCGGCGATCAGGCCGCCCAGCCCGAGCGCGCCGGTGTCACCCATGAAGATCCGCGCCGGGGACGTGTTCCACCACAGGAAGCCCACGCAGGCGCCCGCCGCCGCGCCGGCGATCAGCGCGATCTCCAGCGGGTCGCGCACGGTGTAGCAGTACGCCTCGGTGTAGTTCGGGTCGGCGCACCAGTGCCGGTACTGCCAGAACGCGATGAGCGCGTACGCCGCGAGCACCATCACCGAGGCGCCGGTGGCCAGGCCGTCCAGGCCGTCGGTGAGGTTGACGCCGTTGGTGGCGGCCATGACCACCATGATGATGACGATCACCGAGCCGATCTTGCCGATCTCCAGCGCCGGGATGTCCCGGATGAAGCTCAGCGTGGTGCTGGCCACCGTCTCGGTGTTCGTCGCGTTGCCGCCGGCGTCGGTCATGCTCGACGGGAAGTAGACCGCCACCGCGCCGAAGACCGCGCCGACCAGGATCTGCCCGGCCAGCTTGCCCCGCTTGTTGAGGCCGCCGCTGTGCCGCTTGCGCACCTTCAGGAAGTCGTCGATGAAGCCGACCGCGCCGGAGAACACCATCAGCCCCAGCAGCACCAGCGCCGTGATCGTCGGCTCGACCTGGGCGATCTGCGCGTCCGGCAGCGTGGTCAGGGCCAGGTGCCCGGCGACGTACGCGATGACAGTGGCCAGGATGAAGACCACGCCGCCCATCGTCGGCGTGCCCTTCTTGCCCTCGTTGCTGGCGAGCCCGAGGTTCGACCGGATCGGCTGGCCGGCCTTCAGCCGGGCGAACACCTTGATCGCGATCGGGGTGCAGAACAGCGAGATCAGGAACGCGACCCCGATGGCGACGATGACCGCCCTCATGCGGCGCCGCCCTCCGTCGCACCCTCGCGGGCGTCCGCGCGCAGCGCGTCGGCCACCTCCCAGGTCCGGTACCGGGAGCCCTTCACCAGCACCACGTCTCCCGGACGCAGCTCGCTCCGCAGCACCTCGACGGCCGCCGCCTGATCGCTGAGCAGCACCGACTCTCCTCCCCAATTGCCTACCGCTGTCGCGCCCTCGTGGATCGGCGCCGCCGGCTCGCCCACCACGAGCAGCCGGTCCACTCCCAGCTCGGCCGCGAGCCGGCCGACCTGCTGATGCCCCTGAAGTTCGAAGTCACCCAGCTCGGCCATGTAGCCGAGCACCGCGACCGTACGCCCCTCGCCGCGCATGCTGGCCAACGCCCGCAGCGCCACGCCGGTGGAGGCCGGGTTCGCGTTGTACGAGTCGTCGATCACGGTCACCCCGTCGGGGCGCTCGAAGACGTCCATCCGCCGGGTGGAGACCAGGCCCAGCTCGTTCAGCGCCGCCGCCAGGTCGGGCAGCGGCAGGCCCAGCTCGCGCCCGACCGACGCCGCGGCGAGCGAGTTGGAGACCTGGTGCCGGCCGGTCAGCCCGAGCCGCACCGGCGCGCTCCCCTCCGGGGTGACAAGCGTGTACGAGGGCCGGCCCCGGCCGTCGAGCGTCACGTCCACGGCGCGCACGTCGGCGCGCTCCGACTCGCCGTACCGCACCACCCGGGCCTGCGTACGCGTCGACATCGCGTCCACCCGCGGGTCGTCGGCGTTGAGCACCGCCAGCCCGTCGGAGGGCAGCGCCTCGACCAGCTCCCCCTTGGCCAGCGCGATGGCCTCCACCGAGCCGAACTCGCCCAGGTGCGCCACGCCGACGTTGAGCACCACCGAGATCCGGGGCGGCACCACGTCGCACAGGTACCGGACGTGCCCCACCCCGCGGGCACCCTTCTCCATCACCAGGAAGCGGGTCTCCGGGGTGGCCTGCAGCGCCGTGTACGGGTGCCCCAGCTCGTTGTTGAACGAGCCGGGCGGGGCCACCGTCGGGCCGAGCCGGACCGCGACCTGGGCGATCAGGTCCTTGGTGGTGGTCTTGCCGGACGAGCCGGTCAGCCCGATCACGGTCAGGCCGGGCAGCCGGTCGACGACGGCGCGGGCCAGCCGGCCCATCGCGTCGAGCGCGTCGCCGACGAGCACCATCGGCACGCCCGGCACCTCCCGGGTGCCGAGCACCGCCACCGCGCCCGAGGAGGTCGCGCCGGCCGCGTAGTCGTGGCCGTCCACCCGCTCGCCGGGGAAGGCCACGAACAGGCCGCCCCGGCTCACCTTGCGGGAGTCGAACTCGACGGTGCCGGTGACCCGGGCGTCCGGGTCGGCGCCGACGAGCCGGCCGTCGACGGCGGTGGCCACCTCGGCCAGCGTCAGCGGGATCACCGCTGACCCACCAGGTCACCGAAGCGGGCGCGCAGCGCCGCCGCCAGCTCCACCCGGTCGTCGAACGGCAGCACCTCGCCGCCGATCTCCTGGCCGCGTTCCTGGCCCTTGCCCAGCACCGCCACCACGTCACCCGGTTCGGCCACCCGGACCGCCTCCTCGATCGCCGCCCGCCGCCCGGGCACCTCGATGACGCGGGCCGGGGTCGCGGCGGCGTACGCGCCGGCCAGCACCTCGGCCCGGATCGCGGCCGGGTCCTCGGTCCGCGGGTTGTCGTCGGTCACCAGCACCACGTCGGCGCCGCGCGCGGCCACGCCGCCCATCACCGGCCGCTTGCCCCGGTCCCGGTCGCCGCCGGCGCCCAGCACGCAGATCAGCCGGCCGCCGGTCAGGTCGCGCAGCGCGGTCAGCACCGCCTCGATCGCGTTGGCCTTGTGCGCGTAGTCGACCACCCCGCGTACCGGGGCGTCGCCGCTGACCAGTTCCAGCCGCCCGGGCACGCCGCCGCAGGCGGCCACGCCGCGCGCCGCGGTCTCCGCGTCCACCCCGACGGCGACCAGGAGCGCGACGGCCAGCAGCGCGTTCGCCACGTTGTGCCGGCCGGGCAGCGCCACGCCGGTGGGCAGCGCGAGCCCGTCCGGCCCGTGCAGGGTGAAGCGCTGCGCGTACCCCTCGCCGTCGATGCCCTCGGCCCACCAGGTGGCGTCCGGGTCGCCGGCCGCCGAGTAGGTGACCGTGCCCGGCTTGTACAGCGGGCGCAGCGCCGGGTCGTCGTGGTTGAGCACCTCGACCCGGCAGCGGCCGTCGAACAGCCGGGCCTTGGCCGCGAAGTAGTCCGCCTCGTCGGCGTGGAAGTCCAGGTGGTCGGAGCCGAAGTTGGTGTAGCCGCCGACGTCGAAGCGGACGCCGCCGACGCGGCCCATCGCCAGGGCGTGGCTGGACACCTCCATGACCACGGTGTCCACCCCGTGCTCGCGGGCCACCGCGAGCATGGCGTGCAGGTCGGTGGCCTCCGGGGTGGTCCGGACGCTGTCGATCACCAGGTCGCCGAGGCGGGTCTCCACGGTGCCGATCAGGCCGGTGACGCGCCCGGCGGCGCGCAGCCCGGACTCGACCAGGTAGCTGGTGGACGTCTTGCCGGCGGTGCCGGTCACGCCGATCACGGTCAGGCCGGCGGTCGGGTCGCCGTAGACCGTGGCGGCCACCTCGCCGAGCGCCTCGCGCGGGTCGTCGACGACGAGCACGGGCAGGCCGGCGCCGGCGGCCAGCGCCACGCCGGCCGGGTCGGTGAGCAGGGCCACCGCGCCCGCCTCGGCGGCGGCGGCGGCGAACTCCGCGCCGTGGCGCCGCGCGCCGGGCAGGGCCGCGTACAGGTCGCCGGGGCGGACCTCCTGGCTGGCGTGGGTCACGCCGGTGACAGCCAGCTCGGCGGCCCCCTCCGGCGGGGTCACCGCCACGCGGGCGGCGAGGTCGCCGAGCCGTACGGGACGCACGGTGGCGGGACGTGGATTGCCGGGCACGGCGTCAGACCCTACCCGGTCGTCCGGTTCCGACCGCACAGCCGCCCCGGTGGTTCGTCGCCACTCACCGATGATGTCCCGCCGTCCCGGCTCAGCGCGGAAAGACCTCGAACTTCGGGGACTTGTTGGTCAGCGACGGCGGCACCCGGTAGTGGCGGAGAGTGAAGCCCATCATCTCCCGGAACGCGGGCGCGGCCACCGCGCCGCCACCGCCGCCGGGGCTCCACACGAAGACCGCCACCACGTACCGGGGGTTCTCCGCCGGGGCCATGCCGATGAACGAGCCGACCTCACCGGGCTGCTGCTTGCCGTTGTCGTAGCGCAGCCCGGTGCCGGTCTTGCCGGCCACCCGGTAGCCGGGCACAGCGGCGGCCAGCCCGGTGGCCTGCCCCTCCGGGCCGTCGACGGTGGTGACCGCCTCCATCATCCGGCGCAGCGCGGCCGCGTTCGCGGGGCTGAGCACGGACCGGGTGGTCGGCGTCGCGGCGGGGCTGCGTGTGCCGTCCGCGCCGATCGTCTCCTTGACCAGGTGCGGCTGCACGTACGTGCCGTTGTTGGCGATGGCCGCGTATGCGGCGGCCATCTGCAGCGGCGTGGCGTCCACGCTGTGCCCGATCGGCACCGACCCGTACGCCGAGCCGCTCCACTGGTCCGGCGGGAGCAGCCGGCCGGCCGCCTCACCCGGCATGCCCTCGCCTGTCACCTGGCCCAGCCCGAACCGCTTCTGGTAGTCGAAGAGCCGTTCCTTGCCCAGCTTCTCGCCGATCTCGATCGTGCCGACGTTCGACGAGAAGGCGAGCATGCCGGGGATGCTCATGGTGCGGCCGTCGACCGGGTGGGTGTCGCGGAAGGTGACCCCGCCCCGCTCGATGGTGTTGGCGACCGGGAACGCGGTGTCCGGGGTGATCACGCCCTCCTGGAGCGCCGCGCCGAACGTGATCGCCTTGTGGATCGAGCCCGGGTCGACCACGAACGTGGTGGCCGCGTCGTCCCGGTCCGACGGCGAGGTGACCTTGGTGGGGTTGGCCGCGTCGTACGTCGGCTGGCTGGCCTGGGCCAGCACCTCGCCGCTGGGGATCTCGATGATCACCGCGGCGCCGACGCTGCCCTTGACCTTCTCCGTCTGCTTCGCCAGGATCCGCTGCGTCATGAACTGCAGGTCCCGGTCGACAGTGAGTTGCAGCGAGCTGCCCGGCTTCGGCTGGGTGGTCCGGCTGTAGCCGCCCGGGATGGGCGCGGCCAGGTCACCCTGGCCCACCTCGTAGGTCCGCTTGCCGGCCTGTCCCCGCAGCACGTCGTCGTACCTGGCCTCCAGCCCCTCCAGGCCGTTCATGTCCTGGCCGACGAAGCCGAGCAGGTTCGCGGCCAGGTCCCCGCCGGGCACCTCGCGCCGCTCGTCCCGGTGCACGTTGATGCCGGCCAGGTCGAGCGCCATGATCCGCTTCGCGGTGCCGATCTCGACGCCCCGGGCCAGGTAGACGAACTGCAACGGGGTGTCGGTGCCGGGCAGGTTGCGCTCGCGCATCTTCTCGGCCAGGTCCGAGGCGGGCACGCCGAGCAACGGGGACAGCGCCCGTGCGGTGGCGGCGCGGTCCTTGACCCGGGTCGGGTCGGCGAACACGTACCGGGCCTCCACACTGTGCGCCAGCGGCTCACCGTTGCGGTCGAGGATCGCCCCGCGCGGGGCCGGCAGCTCGACCACGGCGAGCCGGTTGGGCAGACCGCCGTCGGCGTACGCCGGGGTGTCGACGGTCTGGAGGTAGACCAGCCGCACGCCGATGCTGGCGAACAACGTCAGCGCCAGCAGCGTGCCGAGGCGCAGCCGCCGGCGCGGGTCCCCCAGCCGCGGGGGCCGGCGCGGCTTGCGGACCGGTCGGCGCGGCTGGGCGGCGGGACGGCGCGGCTGGGACCGGCGGCGCGGCGGCGGCGCGTCCTCCTCGTCGTCGAACGGCTCCCGCACGGGCCGGGACGAGACGGTCCGCACCACGCCGGCCCGGCCGCCCGCGGCGGTGGCCCGGCGGCCGGTCCGGGCGCCGTCGCCCGTGGGCTCGCGCGTGCCGGCACGCCCGGCCCGGCCGCCGTCGAGCACCTGCAACGCGGGCCGGAACGGGTCGCCGGACCGGGTGCTGCGGGGGGTACGCCGTTGCTCGGCGCCGCCGCCCTCGCGCACGGTCCGTCCGCGTGGGGTGTACGCCCGGGCGTCGGAGATCCCGCCGAGACCCGGCTCGCGCGGCTCCGACCCCCGCGACGATCCGCGCCGGGAGCCCGTGGCGTCCCGGCGCGGATCCTCCGATCTCGGCGGCACCGCTCAGCCTCCGTTGCCCTGCTGGCTGGTGACCGACGGGGCGCCCTGGGCGGGGTGCGGCACCCCGATGGTCTGCCCGTCCGGCAGCCGGATGTAGGCCGGGTCCTCGGACTCGACCAGGCCCAACTTGCGGGCGTTGGCGGTCAGGTTGCCGGGCGCCTTCTGGTTGGCGATCTCCTTCTTGAGCTCCTGCTCGTCCACGTCGAGCTTGGCCTGCTGCTGCTGGAGCCTCTCCAGCTTGAAGGCGTTCTCATTGATCTTGGTGTTGACGGCCAGGATGCCCAGCACCCCACCGACCACGAGAACCAGGATCAGTGCGACGAAAGGCGCCCGGGGCACCCGGATCGGCGCCGGCGGGGCGACCCGCAGGCGCGGCGCCGGCGTGCCGGTGACCCGGGTCCGCTCGGCCGGCCGCAGAGCGGCGCTGCCCTGCGTCGGGAACTCGCGCGCCCCCCGGGCGCGAGTGTCCTCCCGGCGGTCGGTCGCCGTCGTGGCCCGCGTGGTGCGCTGCGCCGCGGTCCGGCCCCCCGACCGCGGTGCGCGCTGCCCGACGGCTCCCCGGCCGTCGCGCTTCTCGACGTTCATGTCCCCTCCCCCTCTTCGTCCGTCCCGATCCCGTCCCCCGGAGCCGACGCGGGGTCCGTCCCGGACCCCGGTGACCCCGTCCCCGGTTGGTGCATCGCCTTCACCCGGCGGCGGTACCGTTCGCGGTCGGTACGCCCCTGCCGGGCCGCCTCCGGGTCGAGCCGTTCCGCTGCCCGCAGCCGCACCGAGGCGGCGCGCGGGTTCGCGGCCACCTCCGCCTCCCCGGGCAGCTCGGCGCCCCGGCTCAACAGCCGGAACGTCGGGCCCGACCCGGGCAGTTCGACCGGGAGGTCGACCGGGCCCTTGCTGCGGACCCGGTCGGCGAGCGCGTGCTTGGTGAGCCGGTCCTCCAGCGAGTGGTAGGACAGGACCACCATGCGGCCGCCCACTGTGAGCTTGTCCAGAGCGGCCGGCAGCGCTGTCTCCAGCGCTGCCAGTTCTCTGTTTACCTCGATCCGTAAAGCCTGAAACGTTCTCTTTGCCGGGTGTCCGCCAGTTCGTCGGGCTGGCGCCGGAATGCTCTCCCGGACCAGCTCGGCCAGCCGGGCCGACGACGTGATCCGGGCCCGCTCCCGTTCCCGGATGATCGCCGAGGCGATCTTCCCGGCGAACTTCTCCTCGCCGTACACCCGCAGCAGGCGGGCCAGGTCCGGGTGGGAGTAGGTGTTGACCACCTCCTCGGCGGTCACCCCCCGGGTCTGGTCCATCCGCATGTCCAGCGGCGCGTCCTGCGCGTACGCGAACCCGCGGTCGGGCGCGTCCAGTTGCAGCGACGAGACGCCCAGGTCGAACAGCACCCCGTCGATCGCCGGGTAACCGAGCCGGTCGAGCACCTCGGGCAGCTCGTCGTAGACAGCGTGCTCCAGGTGGATCCGGTCGGCGAACCGGGCCAGGCGGACCCGCGCGTGGGCGAGCGCCTCGGTGTCCCGGTCCAGGCCGATCAGCACCGTGTCCGGATGCGCCGTGAGCACCGCCTCGGCGTGCCCGGCCAGGCCGAGCGTGGCGTCGACGTGGACGGTGCGACCGGGCCGGCCCAGCGCGGGGGCCAGCAGCTCGAGACACCGCTCGAGCAGCACCGGCACGTGCGTGCCGCGTAGCTCCCCCATCTCGACCCCCACCCCGTTCGCCAACCGTTCCGTCACGTGTCCGTCGTCGCCACGACGCCTCGCCATACCGCCAGATCCCCATCCGCTCCCGCCCGCCGGAGGCCGCGGCCCTCCGTGTCGGATCGTGCGCCTGGCACCGGGGAAGGGGTGCCAGGAACTCGAAAGCGGCTGGAGATCTCGCAGTACGTCGGGCGCCGTCACGCCCTACAGACCGCCGGGCAGCACCCCCTCCTCGATGTCGGCGAAGTCGTCTTCGCTCTCCGCGAGGTAGGCCTCCCAGGCCGCCTTGTCCCAGATCTCCACCCGGGTGCTCGCTCCGATCACGACCAGATCCCGGTCCAGTGCCGCGTACGACCGCAGGTGGCCGGGTATGGTGACCCGCCCCTGCTTGTCCGGCACCTCGTCGTGCGCGCTGGCGAAGAAGACCCGGCTGTAGGCCCGGGCCGCCTTGCTCGTCATCGGCTGCGCGCGCAACTGGTCGGCGATCCGCTGGAACTCGGGCATCGGGAAGACGTAGAGGCAGCGCTCCTGCCCTTTGGTGATCACGACACCCCCCGCCAGTTCGTCCCGGAACTTCGCCGGCAGGATCAACCGGCCTTTGTCGTCCAGGCGCGGAGTGTGGGTGCCGAGGAACATCGGCCCAACCCCCTCGCCCTGAGCGGCGTTCGCGGCGCCGCTGACCCCCCGGGCCGGTGTGGCCCTCCCGGCCTCACCATCGCGCCCCACTCTACTCCACTTCCCTCCACCTGCAACCAGAATCGCCCGCGCGGCGTGGCGTTTCCGCGCGCAAAACCGCACGTCAACGCGGGTGGGGCGGAGTGGAGGGGGTGGGGCGCGCCCGGCACCGTCCGCTACCCGACATCGACCGACGCCGTCCGGCCCTGCGCGCTCCACCCGTCCGCCGGAACGTCCCCGGCCGAACGGTTCGCCGTCGGCGGCGATCTGGTGGAGGTGGCGGTCCGGTAACCTCGCTCGCGTGACGGACGCGAAGATGCCCTTGCGGGCAAAGGTGGCCAGCTCCGTGTCGCGCACCGCCGCGGCGCTGTCGCGGGCCGCGGGCCGTGGCGACGGCTCGGTGATCGGCGGCTGGATCGGCCTCAAGATCGACCCGGACCTGCTCGCCCACCTCTCGGCCGGGCGCGCCATCGCCCTGGTGTCCGGCACCAACGGCAAGACCACCACCACCCGGCTCACCACCGCCGCGGTCGGCGTGCTGGGCCGGGTCGCCACCAACTCCTTCGGCGCGAACATGCCCACCGGCCACACCTCGGCGCTCGCCAAGGCCGGCAGCACGCCGTACGCGGTGCTGGAGGTGGACGAGCACTACCTCGCCCAGGTGCTGGAGGCGACCGAGCCGCACGTGGTGGCGCTGCTCAACCTCTCCCGCGACCAGCTCGACCGCGCCAAGGAGGTCGCCATGATGGCGCAGCTCTGGCGCGCCGCCCTGGTCCGGCACCCGCGGGTACGGGTGGTCGCCAACGCCGACGACCCGATGGTGGTGTGGGCCGCCACCCCGCCGGCCGACCCGGCCCAGGGCCACGTGCCGCCGCACGTCACCTGGTTCAGCGCCGGGCAGCGCTGGCACGACGACTCCTGGGTCTGCCCCGAGTGCGGCTCCACCATCCAGCGCTCCGGTGAGCAGTGGTGGTGCACCGGCTGCCCGCTGCGCCGCCCCGAGCCGAACTGGACGGTCGAGGACGACGGCGTGCTCGACCCCACCGGCGCCTGGCACAAGATCCGGCTCCAGCTCCCCGGCAAGGTCAACCTCGGCAACGCGGCCACCGCCCTGGCCGTCGCCGCCGAGTTCGGCGTACGCCCGGTGGACGCGGTCTCCCGGCTCGGCACCGTCACCTCGGTGGCCGGCCGCTACGCCCAGGTGGACCGCGACGGGCGCAACATCCGGCTGCTGCTGGCGAAGAACCCGGCGAGCTGGCTGGAGGCGTTCGACATGGCCGACGTCGCGCCGACACTGCTGTCCATCAACGCCCGCGACCCCGACGGGCTGGACACCTCCTGGCTGTTCGACGTGGACTTCTCCCCGCTGACCGGCCGGCAGGTGCTGATCACCGGCGACCGGGCGTACGACCTGGCGGTGCGGCTGGAGGTCAACGGCGTGCCGTTCCAGCACGTCCGCAGCTTCGACGAGGCGGTCCGCGCGGTGCCGCCGGGCCGGCTGGAGGTCATCGCCAACTACACCGCCTTCCAGGACATCCGAGCGGAGCTGGACCGTGTCAACTGAGAGCCTGCGCATCGTCTGGATCTATCCCGACCTGCTGTCCACCTACGGAGACCGGGGCAACGCGCTGATCCTGGCCCGCCGGGCCCAGCTGCGCGGCATGCCGGTCGAGGTGCTGGAGGTCCGCTCCGACCAGCGGCTGCCCGCCACCGCCGACATCTACCTGATCGGCGGCGGCGAGGACGGCCCGCAGGCGCTGGGCGCCCAGCGGCTGATCGCCGACGGCGGCCTGCACCGGGCGGTGGCCCAGGGCTCGGTGGTGTTCGGCGTCTGCGCCGGCTACCAGTTGCTCGGCACCTCCTTCTTCGCCAAGGGCACCCGCTGCGCGGGCCTGGAGCTGCTCGACCTCTCCTCCGACCGCGGCCCCACCCGGGCCGTCGGCGAGCTGGCCGGCGAGGTCGACCCGCGGCTGGGCATCCCGCACCTGTCCGGGTTCGAGAACCACGGCGGCCGTACCCACCTCGGGCCGGGTGTGTCCCCGCTGGCCCGGGTCACCGCGGGCGTCGGCAACGACGGCGCCACCGAGGGCGCGTGGCGGGGCAAGCTGCTCGGCACCTATTCGCACGGCCCGGCGCTGGCGCGCAACCCCGACCTGGCCGACCTGCTGCTGCGCTGGGCGACCGGCATCCACCAGCTCCCGCCGCTCGACGACACCTGGGCCGACCGGCTCCGCTCCGAACGCCGCACCGCGGTGGCCGCCGCCCCGAGGCCGTGACCGACGCCGCCCGGCCGGGGCGGCGACCGGTGGCCCGCCGGCTCGCCGGGTTGCTGCGGCAGCCCTCGGCGCGCCGGTTCGGGCTGCTCCTGCTGCTGCTCGCCGGGTTCGGCGTGACGCTGCTGCTGGTGCCGCGGCCGGATCCGGCCGACCTGCCCCGGCTCGCCGACTCGCTCGGCGGCTACGGCCCGCCCGCGGCGGTTCTCGGCGGCGCGCTGCTGCTGGTGGCTCTGGTGCCGCGCACGTTCGTCACGCTGGCCGCGGGCGCGATCTTCGGCCCGGTGCAGGGCGCCGCGTACGCGCTCGGCGCGGCGCTGCTGGCGGCGGCCCTCGGCTTCACGGTGGGGCGGGTGCTCGGGCGCGACTTCGTCGCCGAGCGGGTACGCGGCCGGCTGGCCCGCCTCGACGGCTGGTTCGCCCGGCAGAGCGTCTTCGGCGTGATCACCGTACGGCTGCTGCCGATCGCCGGGTTCGGCCTGGTCAGCTACGGCTACGGCACCACCGCCGCCCGGGTGGTGCCGTTCCTGGCCGGCAGCGTGATCGCCTCCGCCCCCACCGCCATCGGCTACGCGGCGATCGGGGCGGCGGTGACCAGCCCCGGGTCGATCAACTGGTACGCCGCCGCGCCGGCCAGCCTCGGCCTGATCGCCAGCGTGCTGATCGTCCACCGCTGGTGGCGGGCCGAACGGCGACGCCGCGCGACCTGACCGGCGGGTGGGCGTGTCCACACGCGGGACACCCCCACCCGCCGGTCAGACGACGACCGAGACCATCCGGCCCTTCACCACGATCACCTTGCGCGGCTCCTTGCCGGCCAGGGTGCCGGCGACCGCCTCCAGCGCCGCCGCGCGGACCGTCTCCTCGGACGCGTCGGCCGGCACCTCGATCCGGCCCCGGACCTTGCCGTTGACCTGCACCGGGTACGTGACCGACTCGGCCACCAGCAGGGCCGGGTCGGCGACCGGGAAGTCCGCGTACGCCAGCGAGTGCTCGTGGCCCAGCTTGCGCCACAGCTCCTCCGCCATGTGCGGGGCGAACGGGGCGACCATCAGTACCAGCGGCTCGGCCACCTCACGCGGCGTCTCCGCCAGCCGGGTCAGGCCGTTGGTCAGCTCGATCAGCTTGGCGATGGCAGTGTTGAACCGGATCCCGTCCATGTCGGCGCGGACCCCGTCGATCGCCTTGTGCAGCAGCCGCCGGGTCGCCTCGTCGGCCGGCGCGTCGGTGACCCGCAGCTCACCGGTCTGCTCGTCGACGACGGTGCGCCAGACCCGCTGCAGGAACCGGTACGAGCCGACGACCGCCCGGGTCTCCCACGGGCGGGACACCTCCAGCGGGCCCATCGACATCTCGTACACCCGGAACGTGTCGGCGCCGTACGCCGCGCACATGTCGTCCGGGGTGACGACGTTCTTCAGCGACTTGCCCATCTTGCCGTACTCGCGCCGGACCTCGGTCTCGCCGTGGAACCAGCGGCCGTCGACCTCGACGACCTCCTCGGCGGGCACGTACGCGCCGCGCGGGTCGACGAACGCGTACGCCTGGATCATGCCCTGGTTGAACAGGCGGCGGAACGGCTCGAACGACGAGACGTGGCCCAGGTCGTACAGCACCTTGTGCCAGAAGCGCGCGTACAGCAGGTGCAGCACGGCGTGCTCGGCGCCGCCGACGTACAGGTCGGTGCCGCCGCAGTCACCCGGACGCTGCGGCCCCATCCAGTACGCCTCGTTCTCCGGGTCGGCGAAGCGCTGCGAGTCGGTCGGATCCAGGTAGCGCAGCTCGTACCAGCAGGAGCCGGCCCACTGCGGCATCACGTTGGTCTCGCGGGTGTAGCGCTTGGGCCCGTCACCCAGGTCCAGCTCGACCTCGACCCAGTCGCGCCGCCGCGACAGCGGGGTCTCCGGGTTGCTGTCGGCGTCGTCGGCGTCGAACGTCTTCGGCGAGAAGTCCTCCACCTCGGGCAGCTCGACCGGCAGCATCGACTCGGGCAGCGCGATCGGCGCGCCGGTCTCGTCGTACACGATCGGGAACGGCTCGCCCCAGTAACGCTGCCGGGAGAACAGCCAGTCGCGCAGCCGCCAGGTGACCGCGCCGGCGCCGTGTCCGTTCGCCTCCAGCCACTCGATGATCCGCGCCTTGGCCTCGGTGACGCCCAGGCCGTCCAGGTCGATGCCGCGCTCCGGCGCGGCGCTGTTGATCGCCGGGCCGTCCCCGGTGTACGCCTTGCCGGCGAAGCCCTCCGGCGGCTGCACGGTCCGCACGATCGGCAGCTCGAAGACCTCGGCGAAGTCCCAGTCCCGCTCGTCCTGCGCGGGCACCGCCATGATCGCGCCGGTGCCGTACCCGGCCAGCACGTAGTCGGCGATGAAGATCGGGATCTGCCCGCCGGTCACCGGGTTGGTCGCGTAGGCGCCGACGAAGACGCCGGTCTTCTCCTTGCTGTCCGCCTGCCGCTCCATGTCCGTCTTGGCCGCGGCGGCCTTCCGGTACGCCTCGACGGCCTCACGCGGGCTCGCGTGCCCGCCGGTCCAGGCGTCCTTCGTCCCCTCCGGCCAGGCGGCCGGCGTCAGCACGTCGACCAGCTCGTGCTCGGGGGCCAGCACCATGTAGGTGGCGCCGAAGACGGTGTCCGGCCGGGTCGTGAACACCCGCACCGGCGCGGCGGCTGTCGGGAAGTCGATGTGCGCGCCGGTCGACCGGCCGATCCAGTTGCGCTGCTGCAGCTTGATCGGCTCCGGCCAGTCCAGTGTGTCCAGGTCCTCCAGCAGCCGGTCCCCGTACGCGGTGATCCGCATCATCCACTGCTTCAGGTTGCGCTTGAAGACCGGGAAGTTGCCGCGCTCGGAGCGGCCGTCGGCGGTGACCTCCTCGTTGGCCAGCACGGTGCCCAGGCCCGGGCACCAGTTGACCGGCGCCTCCGAGACGTACGCCAGGCGGTGGTCGTCCACGACGCGCCGCCGCTCCCCCACGGACAGCTCGGCCCACGGCCGCCCGTCCGGGGTGGCGCGGGTGCCGCCCTCGAACTCGGCGATCAGCTCGGCGATCGGCCGGGCCTTGCGCGCGTCCGTGTCGTACCAGGAGTTGAAGACCTGCAGGAAGATCCACTGCGTCCAGCGGTAGAAGTCGGTGTCGATGGTCGCCACCGACCGCCGCTCGTCGTGGCCCAGCCCCAGCCGGCGTAGCTGCGCCCGGTACCGCTCGATGTTCGCCTCGGTGGTGGTGCGGGGGTGGGTGCCGGTCTGCACCGCGTACTGCTCGGCGGGCAGGCCGAACGCGTCGAAGCCCATCGCGTGCAGCACGTTGCGCCCGGCCATCCGCTGGTAGCGGGCGTAGCAGTCGGTGCCGATGTAGCCCAGCGGGTGGCCGACGTGCAGGCCGGCGCCGGAGGGGTACGGGAACATGTCCAGCACGTACAGCTTCTCGGCGCCCGCGCGCGGATGACCCGGGTCGGCCAGCGGGCCGGTCGGGTTCGGCGCGTGGAAGGTGCCGTCCCGCTCCCAGGTGTCCTGCCAGCGGTGTTCGATCTCGTCGGCCAGTGCGGCGGTGTACCGGAACGGGGGAATGTCGGTCGCCGGTGCGGCTGCCTCACTCATGGCGTCTCCTCGGCGCGGATCGGGCGATTCGAAAAATTGTGGGCGGTCTGCTGCGGGCACAAAAAAGCCCCTCGCGCAGGAGGGGCGGCCGTGCTGTCGCGCGTTCAGCGCATCAACACGGCTCGGTAAGAAGCAGGAAGAACCCGGCCATGCAGGCAGTGTACCTCGCAGCCCTCGGCGGCGGCGCGCCCGTTCCGCCCGGAGCGGCCGGTCCCCCGGTCCGGCGAATATTCCGGGCGTAACCGACCGACCACCTGCGGGAGTCGGCAGTAACGACAAACATGGTTAGCCTGAGAGGCCAGTGAGATTACTGCGGCAGACGTGGCTCGGCGTCGCGAACCCAACGGCGGGTCCAGGTGCTCTATAAAGAGCTGCCGTCCAGGCGACGAGGAGGAGGCCCGTGACACAACAGACCTGGGACGAGGTGGGCGGTCTGCTGCCGCACGACGAGTTCCGCGCCGCCAGCGAGGCCATCGTGGCCAACATCGAGCAGGTCATCGAGGGCAAGACCGCCACCGTCCGGCTCGCCCTGGCGGTGCTGCTGGCCGAGGGCCACCTGCTCATCGAGGACGTGCCCGGCGTCGGCAAGACCAAGCTCGCCAAGGCGATGGCCCGGTCCATCGACTGCTCGGTCCGGCGGATCCAGTTCACCCCCGACCTGCTTCCCAGCGACGTCACCGGCGTGAGCGTCTACAACCAGGAGACGCACGACTTCGAGTTCCGCCCCGGCGCGGTCTTCGCCAACCTGGTGGTCGGCGACGAGATCAACCGGGCCTCGCCGAAGACCCAGTCGGCGCTGCTGGAGTGCATGGAGGAGCGCCAGGTCACCGTCGACGGCGTCACCTACCAGCTGCAGACGCCGTTCATGGTGATCGCGACGCAGAACCCGATCGAGATGGAGGGCACGTACCCGCTGCCCGAGGCGCAGCGCGACCGGTTCACCGCCCGCATCGCCATGGGCTACCCGGACCCGCGCGCCGAGCTGGCCATGCTCGACGGGCACGGCGCCACCGACCCGCTGTCGGGGCTGCGGCCGGTCTCCGACGCGGCCACCGTCCGCCGGCTGATCGGTCACGTCCGGCAGGTGCACGTCGCCGACGCGGTCAAGCAGTACGCGATCGACCTGGTCACCGCCACCCGGGAGGCGCCGGACCTGCGCCTGGGCGCGTCCCCGCGGGCCACGCTCCAGCTGCTGCGCACCGCCCGCGCGGTGGCCGCCCTGGAGGGCCGCGACTACGTGCTGCCGGACGACCTCCAGGTCCTCGCGGTGCCGGTGCTGGCGCACCGGATCATCCCGACCGCCGACGCCCAGCTGGCCCGGCGCACCACCGACGCGATCGTCTCCGAGCTGGTGCACCGCCTGCCGCTCCCGCACGACCGGCAGCGTTCGCCGTACGACACCCGCCCCGGCGGCGGCAACAACGGCCGCGGGCCGTACGAGCCGCGGAGGCCGTGACGTGCGCGACGGCCTGCGTGGGCTGACCACCCGCGGCCGCTCCTTCCTGGCGGCCGCGGTGGCCGCGGCGATCTCCGCCGGCATCCTGGGCGAGAAGGACCTGCTCCGGGTGGCGGTCCTGCTCGCCGTCCTGCCGCTGCTGGCCGCCGCGTACGTCGGGCGCAGCCGGTACAAGCTGGCCTGCAACAGGTCGCTGGAGCCGCACCGGGTGCCGGTCGGGGCCAGCTCCCGCGTGGTGCTGCGGCTGCAGAACCTGTCCCGGCTGCCCACCGGCACGCTGCTGCTGGAGGACCGCCTGCCGTACGCGCTGGGCAGCCGCCCCCGGGTGGTGCTGGAGCGGCTCGGCGCGCACCAGGCCAGCTCCGTGGCGTACACCGTCCGGGCGGACGTGCGCGGCCGCTACGAGGTGGGCCCGCTGGTGATCCGGCTGACCGACCCGTTCGGGCTGTGCGAGCTGACCCGCTCGTTCCCCAGCACCGACCACCTCACGGTGATCCCGCAGGTCACTCCGTTGCCGTCGGTGCGGCTACCAGGCGAGTACGCCGGCAGCGGCGACAGCCGGGCCCGCTCGGTAGCGGTGCACGGCGAGGACGACGCCGCCACCCGGGAGTACCGGATGGGCGACGACCTGCGCCGCGTGCACTGGAAGTCGACCGCCCGCACCGGCGAGCTGATGGTGCGCCGCGAGGAGCAGCCGTGGGAGAGCCGCGCCACCGTCGTGCTGGACACGCGCGCCGCCGGGCACCGGGGCGAGGGACCGACGGCGAGCTTCGAGTGGGCGGTCTCGGCGGCCGCCAGCATCGCCGTGCACCTGCGCCAGGCCGGCTACAAGCTGCGCCTGGTCACCGGCAACGGCGCCGACGTCGCGGCGACCGAGGCCGGCGGTGAGGGCCTGCTCCTGGACCAGCTCGCCGACGTGCACCTGGACCGGCGCGGCGAGATCACCACGCTGGTGCAGCAGGTCCGGCAGCGGGCCGACGGCGGCCTGATCATCGCGTTGCTCGGCACGCTCGGCGCCGCCGAGGCGGAGCTGCTGGCCGGGCTGCGCGGCAACGGCGCGACCTGTGTGGCGTTCCTGCTCGACAGCAACACCTGGCTGAACCTGCCGCCGAAGGCCCGCACCGAGGCGGAACGGGCGCACGGCGCCGCCGCGCTCGCGCTGCTGCAGAGCGGCTGGCGGGTCATCGGGGTGGAGCACGGCAGCCGTCTGCCGGTGCTGTGGCCGCAGGCCGGGCGCGGATCGCAGGGATTCGCGCTGCGGGCGGCCCTGGCCGAGACGGTCGCCGGAGGCATGCGATGACCGGAAGGAAGCTCCCGTGACCCCCCATCGCAACATCGGGTTCGTCGCCGCGGCGGCGACCCTGCTGGCGGCGGCCCCGCTGTCGGCGATCTTCGAACGCTGGACGTGGCTGATCCAGGCCACCATCGTGGTCGCCGTGGTGGCCGGCTCGGCCGCGTTGAGCCGGCTGGCCCGGGCGCCGCTGTGGGGCCAGGTTCTGGCGATGCTCGCCGGCCTGACCCTGGGCCTGACGTGGATCTTCCCGAGCGGCGCCGAGCTGCTCGCGTTCATCCCGGCCCCGGGCACGTTCGCCCACTTCGGCGAGCTGACGCAGGCGTCGCTGGAGGACATGCGCTCGTACGGCGTGAAGGTGCCCGACGTCGACTCGCTGCTGTTCCTCGCGGTGCTCGGCATCGGCGCGGTCGCCGTGGTGGTGGACGTCCTCTCGGTCGGGCTGCGCCGGCCGGCGCTGGCCGGCCTGCCGATGCTCGCCATCTACTCGGTGCCGGTGGCGGTCTACCTGGACAGCGTCCCCGCCACCCCGTTCGTGGTGGGCGCCGCCGGCTACCTGTGGCTGCTGGTCACCGACAACGTCGACCGGGTACGCCGGTTCGGCCGCCGGTTCACCGGTGAGGGACGCGACGTCGACGTCTGGGAGGCGTCGCCGCTGGCCGCGGCGGGCCGCCGGCTGGCAGTGGTCGGCGTGGCGGTGGCGGTGGCGCTGCCGCTGGCCGTGCCCGGGATGACCGGCGGGCTGATGAACAACGTCGGCGCCGGGCCCGGTGAGGGCAACGGCCGGCCCGGCCAGGGGGGCAGCCCGGGCCGGATCGACCTGTTCGCAGCGCTCAGCGGCCAGCTCAACCAGAGCCAGGAAACCGAGCTGGTGAAGGTCAGCACCAACGAGCCGAGCCCGTTCTACCTGCGCCTCGGCGTGGTCGACGACCTGCGGCCGAGCGGCTTCCAGGCGCGCGTGCCCACCGGGCGGCCGGTCACCCGCGGCCTGCCCGACCCGAGCGAGCGCACCCCGCGTGGCGTCGAGCGGCAGCGCTACAAGGCCACCGTCGAGGTGTCGAAGAACCTGAACATGCCGCTGCTGCCGGTCTACGCCGATCCGGTGAAGGCGGACGACCTCAACGGCAACTGGCTGTACGACTCGAGCCAGCAGATCGTCTTCTCCAACCGGGAGAACGCCCGCGGCAAGAGCTACTCGTTCGAGTACGTGCGCTCGACGTTCAGCCCGGCGGCGCTGCGCGCCGCCCCGTCCCTGCCCGCGGACAGCCCGGTGAAGCGCCAGCAGACCGAGCGGCCGTCGGTCCCGGAGGTCGAGGATCTCGTCGGCGAGCTGGTGAGGGGCAAGTCGAACGACTACGACAAGGTCCGCGCGATCTACGAGTACTTCTCCGTGGAGAACGGCTTCACCTACTCGCTGTCCACCCGCGACGGCAGCAGCGGGCAGGACATCACCGACTTCCTCGCCACCAAGGTCGGCTACTGCCAGCAGTACGCGGCGGCGATGGCCTGGCTGGTCCGGGCCGCCGGTATTCCGGCCCGGGTGGCTGTCGGCTTCACCAACGGCAGCAAGTCCGACGGCGGCACGTACGTGCTGACCAACCGCAACCTGCACGCCTGGACCGAGGTCAACTTCGGCAACGGGATCGGCTGGGTGCCGTTCGACGCCACCCCGGCGGCGAGCGTGCAGGGCTCGGTCCGCTCCGCCTGGGCGCCGGACACCGACGCCCCCGAGGAGGTCACCCCGTCGCCCGGCAGCACCGTCGCTCCCGGCGCCGCCGACCCGTCGGCCGGCCCGAACGAGGCGGACCGGCTCGACAAGGACACCGACCAGGGCCTGTCCCTGGGCGGAGGTGACCCGGCCGAGCAGAACCGGGTGTGGCCGTGGTGGCTGGCCGCGGCGCTGGCGCTGCTGGCGCTGTTCGCCGTACCGGGCCTGCGCCGCTCCACCCTGCGCCGCCGCCGGCGCGTCCGGGTCCGGGCGCCCTCGGCCACCGCGCTCGCGGTGCCGGGCCAGCGGGGCGAGGCACGGGAGGTCGTCGTCGGCGTGGACGCCGAGTCCGCCCGCGCCGACGCGCACGCCGCCTGGGACGAGCTGCTCGACACGCTCGTCGACTTCCACGTCCGGGTGGACCGCACGGAGACCCCCCGCGCGACCGCCGAGCGGCTGGCCCGGGAGGCGCTCACCGAGAACGGCGACGCCGCGACCGGGGTACGGCTGCTGGGCCGGGCCGAGGAGCGGGCCCGGTACGCGCGGGACCCGCTCGCCGGCGCGGAGTTGCAACCGGCGCTGCGGACGGTCCGGGGCGCGCTCGCGGCCGGGGCCGACCGCCGCACCCGGCTGCTGGCCGCGCTGCTGCCCCCGTCGGTGATCCAGCGTTGGCGGACCGCCCTGGCCGAGCAGTCGGCCCGGATCGTCACCACGAGCGGGCAGGCCCGGACGCAGATGCTGCGCTGGAGCCCACGCCGCCTGTTGGCGGGCCGCACGGCCCGC
>NZ_JAGPXP010000026.1:0-90075 GCF_018070485.1 Micromonospora sp. C41
CACCGGGGTACGCCTCAGCCGCGCGTGGTGATTCCGCCGTCGACCGGGATGACCGCGCCGGTCAGGTACGCGCCGGCGCGCGACGCCAGGTAGATCGCCGTGCCCGCCATGTCCTCGGGCCGTCCGATCCGGCCCAGCGGCACCTGCTGCTCGATCGCCGAGCGCGACTCGGGGTTGTCGAGCGCGAACGCCATCATCTTGCTCTCGAACGGGCCGGGCGCGATCGCGTTGACGGTGATCCGCTCGCCGGCGAGCTGGTGGGCGAGGCTGCGGGTGAGCATGTGCACGGCGGCCTTGGTGGCCGAGTACGCGTACACCTCCATCCACGGCACCCGGATGCCGTCGACCGACCCGATGTTGATCACGCGGGCGGGGTCGTCGGCGCCGGCCGCGGCGCGCAGTTGCGGCAGCAGCGCGGTGGTGAGCCGGAAGACGGCCTTGACGTTGACCGCCCAGAGCTTGTCGAAGGCGCCCTCCGGGTACTCCTCCAGCGGCGCGCCCCAGGTGGCGCCCGCGTTGTTCACCAGTACGTGCAGCCGGTCGTGGCGCTCCCGCACGGCTTCGGCGAGCGCCAGCGCGCCCGCGTCGCTGCCGAGGTCGGCCGGGATCGCCTCGCAGTGCCCTTCGGCGGAGAGTTCCTTGGCGACCGACTCGCACACGTCGGCCTTGCGCGAGGAGATGATCACCTTTGCGCCGGCCCGTACGAAGCCCTGCGCGATCATCAGTCCGATCCCCCGCGAACCGCCGGTGACCAGTACCGTCTTGCCGTCGACCGAGAACAGTTCCGTCATGCTCATCCCATCGCCGTCGCCCGGCCGCGGGCCGGTCGGCCGACCCGGGGCTTACCGATCGGTAACCTAACCGTCGGCCGTGCGTGCCGACAAGACCGCCTCCGTGCGGGCGAAACCGTCGAGATGCAACGTGCGGCCGGGCCGGTTACCGTCGGGGAGATGGTCACTACCGGTCAGCCCTCCCCGGCCACCCGCACCGGCCCGCCGGAGTCGCGCCCCGGCGCCGACGAGATCCTCACCGGTGCGCTCGGCGACCTCGCCACCGAGCCCGGCTGGCCCCGGCCGGTCCTGCTCGACCGCGACGTGCTGATCCTGGTCACGCACGGTCATGGCACCGCCGAGCTGGACTTCCGGCCGGTGCCCTGCCGGCCCGGCACACTGCTGCGCGCGTACCCCGGTCAGGTGTTGCGGTGCGTCGGCGCGCAGCTCGACGCGACAGTGGTGAGCTGGCGGCCGGACGCGCTGGCCGGCCTCGACGTCGACCCGGACGCGGTGCCCGCCCACCGTCAGCTCGCCGGCGAGGACGAGGACGCGGTGATCAGCGAGGTGAGCCAGCTGGCGGTGGACGCCGAACGGCACGCGATGGTGCCTCCCGCCGCGGCGCTGCTGCGTCACCAGCTCGCCGTGCTGCTGCTGCGGCTGAGCCTGCTGCCGCACCCGGAGAACGGGGCCGCGCCCCGGGCCGAGACCGACACGTTCCGGCGGCTGTGCCGCGAGGTGGAACGCGGCTACCGGCACACCCGCCGGGTGGAGGACTACGCCGCCCAGCTGGGCTGTTCGGTGCGTACGCTGACCCGGGCCTGCCTGGCGGTGACCGGGCGCAGCGCCAAGCAGGTCATCGACGAGCGGGTCGCGTTGCAGGCGTGCCGGCTGCTGGCCGCCACCGACGAGTCGATCGCCCGGATCGGCCGGGACCTGGGTTTTCCCGAGCCGACGAACTTCGGCCGCTTCTTCACCCGGGAGGTCGGGGTGAGCCCGGGGACGTTCCGGGCCAACCGGGAGCGCCCGCTACCCGTCCGTCTGGTGCGACCACGGCCGCCCGCCGACTCCCCCGCACCCACCGGCCAGGCATGATGGCACTGTGCAGATCTCCGCGCGCGGCGACTACGCGGTCCGGGCAGCCCTGAGCCTGGCCACCGCGTACCCCACCCTGCTGTCCACCCAGGCCATCGCGGCGGAGCAGGACATGCCGCGCAAGTTCCTCGAGGCGGTCCTGGCCGACCTGCGCCGGGCCGGGGTCGTCCGGGCCCAGCGCGGCGCCGAGGGCGGCTACACGCTGGCCCGGCCGCCGCGCGAGATCACCATCGGGCACGTGTTGCGCGCCGTCGACGGCCCGCTCGCCGGGGTACGCGGGCTGCGCCCCGAGGAGACGCGGTACGAGGGGGCGGCGGAGAACCTGCCCCGCCTCTGGGTGGCGGTACGCGCCTCGGTGCGCCGGGTGGTCGACGAGGTGAGCCTGGACGAGCTGGTCAGCGGCCGGCTGCCGGCGCACGTGCGCAAGCTGACCGCCCAGCCGGACGCGTGGGAGCCGCGCTGATCACAGCGTGCTGACCACCTCCTCGTAGGGCAGGCGCGGCAGCCGCTCCCGCCAGGCGTCCGGCGCCGGGCGGCCGATGTTCATCAGCAGCAGCACCCGGTGCCGCCCGTCCGGGAAGAACTCCCGTTCCACAGCGGCCGCGTCGAACCCGGCCATCGGCCCGGCGGCCAGCCCGGCGGCGCGTACCCCGACGAGCAGGTAGCCGATCTGGAGCGCGGCGTTGAACCGGGCCTGGGCCTCCCGTCCGGCCGGGTCGCCGGTGAACCAGTCCCGCGCGCCGGGGCGGTGCGGGAACAGTTCGGGCAGCCGGTCGTGCCAGTCCACGTCGGCGGCGAGCACCGCGGTCAGCGGCGCGCCGGCCGTCTTGTTCCGGTTGCCGGCGCTGACGTACGGCAGCAGCCGCGCCCGGGCCGCCGCCGAGCGCAGCAGCAGCACCCGCAGCGGCTGGGCGTTCATCGCGGTCGGGCCGTACCGGACCAGGTCGTGGATGGCGCGTACCTGCTCGTCGCCGACCGGTTGGTCGGTGAACGCGTTGGCCGTGCGGGCCGCCCGGAACAGCAGGTCCTGGGCGGCCCGGTCGAGCGCGATCAGCTCGTCGGCGGCGGTGGTCACCACGCCTCGGGCCAGTCGCCGAGCGTGGTGGTGTAGCCGCCGCGGTGGTGCAGCAGCGGGTCGCCGTCCTCGCCCGCGCCGAGCGCGAGCGGCTCGCCGAGCAGGATGGTGTGGTCGCCGGCCTCGATCCGGCGCACCACCCGGCACAGCAGCACGGCGAGCGCGTCGCCGATCAGCGGCACGCCGAACGGCCCGGTGGTCCAGCCCGGGTGGGCGCTGAATCGGTCGATGCCGCTGGTGGCGAAGATCTGCGCGATCTCCTGCTGGCCGGAGGCGAGCAGGTGCACGGCGACGTGCTCGGCCTGCTCGACGGTGGGCCAGCTCGACGAGGCGCGGCCCAGGCAGACCGAGACCAGCGGCGGGTCCAGCGACACCGAGGTGAACGAGGTGGCGGTGAAGCCGGCCGGCGGCAGGTCCGGCCGCATCCGGTTGCCGCGCAGGCCGGGGGTGGTGACCACGGTGACGGTGGACGCCTGGCGGCGCAGCAGGCCGCGGAACGAGTCGACGTCGACCGGGCGCAGCTCGACCGTTCCGGCGCCGGGCCGGTCCACGGTGGTCACGACGCCACCAGCTCACGGGTCGCGTAGACGCTGGCCGGCCGGGGCAGGCCGTAGTGCTCGCGCAGCGTGCGCCCGGTGTACGCGGACCGGAACAGCCCGCGCCGGCGCAGCAGTGGTACGACGTGGTCCACGAAGTCCTCCAGTCCGTCGGGGAGCAGCGGTGGCATGACGTTGAAGCCGTCGGCGGCGCCCTGGGTGAACCAGAGCTCGATCTGGTCGGCGATCTGTTCCGGGGTGCCGACCACGACGCGGTGTCCGCGTCCACCGCCGAGGCGGCCGATGAGCTGCCGGAGCGTGAGCCGTTCCCGCCGGGCCAGCTCGACGACGAGCTGGTAGCGGCTCTGGTGCGACTGCACCGTGCCGGCGTCGGGCGGGTCGGGCAGCGGGCCGTCCAGCGGCAGCCCGGTCAGGTCGAGGCCGGTCATGCCGGAGAGCTGGGCGAGCGCGTGCTCGGGCACGATCAGGGCCTCCAGTTCGTCGGCGAGGTCGCGGGCCTCCTTCTCCGTACCCCCGATGACCGGCGCGATACCGGGCAGCACCTTGACCAGGTCGGGATCACGTCCGGCGTCGGCGGTGGCCCGTTTCAGCGCGGCGTAGAACGCCTGGCCGTCGGCGAGCGTCTGCTGGGCGGTGAACACGGCCTCGGCGTACCGGGCGGCGAACGCGATCCCGTCGGCGGACGAGCCGGCCTGCACCAGCAGCGGCCGGCCCTGCGGCGCGCGGGGCGTGTTCAGCGGCCCGCGGACCCGGAACCGCTCCCCGGCGTGGTCGATCTCGTGCACCCGGGCGGTGTCGGCGAAGACGCCCGCGGCGGCGTCCAGGACCAGCGCGTCGTCCTCCCAGCTGTCCCAGAGCTTGATCGCCACGTCGACGTACTCGGCGGCCCGCCGGTAGCGGTCGGCGTGCGCCGGGTGGTCGTCGAGGTTGAAGTTGCGGGCCTCCCGGGCCTGGGCGGAGGTGACGATGTTCCAGCCGGCCCGGCCGCCGCTGAGGTGGTCCAGCGACGCGAACGCGCGGGCCAGGTTGAACGGTTCGGTGTACGTGGTGGAGGCGGTGGCGATCAGGCCGATGTGCTCGGTCGCGGTGGCGATCGCGGCGAGCAGCGTGATCGGCTCGAAGACGGCCTGGATGTTGTGCCGTACGGCCGGTCCGACGGCGAGCCCGTCGGCGAGGAACACCGAGTCGAGCGTGCCCCGCTCGGCGATGCGGGCCAGGTTCTGGAAGTGGCGTACGTCGGCCAGGCGGCTCGGGTCGGCGCGGGGGTGCCGCCAGGCCGCCTCGTGGTGGCCGACTCCCATCAGGAAGGCGTTGAGGTGCAGGGTCCGGGACATGGCGGTTCCTCTCAGGCGGTGGTGACGTCGACGCGCCAGGTGGAGAAGCGGCGTTCCCCGGCGACGAGGAGCTGGTTGACCACCAGCCCGATGGCGGAGATGGTGATGATCCCGGCGTACATGTCGGGGATCGCGAAGTTGTACTGCGCGTAGTTCACGAGGTAGCCGAGCCCGGCCTTGGCGCCGACCATCTCGGCGGCGACGAGCACCAGGATCGAGTACGCCCCGGCGAGCCGGACGCCGGTGAACACGGTCGGCACGGCCGCCGGCAGGATCACCTTCTGGAACAGCCGCAGGTGGTTGAGCCCCATCGAGCGGGCCGAGCGGATCAGCAGCGGGTCGACGCCCTTCACGCCGGCGACGGTGTTGAGCAGGATCGGCCAGGAGCAGGCGTAGACCACCAGGGCGATCTTCGACGTCTCGCCGAGCCCGAGGATGAGCACGAAGACCGGCAGCAGCGCCAGCGCGGCGGTGTTGCGGAACACCTCCAGCAGCGGGCTGAGCAGGTCCGCGAGCGGCCGGTACCAGCCGATCAGCAGGCCGAGCGGGATGGCGGTGACGACGGCGAGCGCGAGCCCGGTCAGTGAGCGGGTGAGACTGGCGCCGACGTGGTCGGCGAGCTGGCCGGTGCGCAGCAGCTCCCACCAGGCGGCGAGCACTTCGGACAGCGGGGGCAGGAAGACCCGGTCGACCAGCCCGGCGCGGGGCACCGTCTCCCAGATCGCGGCCAGCGCCAGCAGCGCGGCGCTGCGGTGCAGCGCCCGGCCGCCGAGGCCGAGCAGGCGTGCGGGCCGGCCGGGCGCGACGGCCGGAGCGGGCGGGGCGGCCACCGGCCGGGCCGGCGGTGCGGCGACGTCAACCAACGCGGGCCTCCTCGCGTACGGCGGACTGCGCGGCGCGTACCTCGTCGCGCAGCAGCGTCCAGATCTGGTGCCGGTGGTGGCGGAACGCGCCGGTGGAGCGGACGTCCTCCTCGGCCTCCCGGTCGCCCAGCTCGATGTCGATGACCTGCTTGATCCGGCCGGGCCGGGACGTCATCACGGCGACCCGCTGACCGAGGTGCACCGCTTCGTCGATGCCGTGCGTGATGAACACGATCGTCTTGCCGGTGGCCTGCCAGATCCGCACCAGCTCGTCCTGCAGCGAGTCGCGGGTCTGCGCGTCGAGCGCGGCGAACGGCTCGTCCATGAGCAGCACGTCCGGGTCGTACGCGAGGCTGCGGGCGATGGCGACGCGCTGCTTCATGCCGCCGGACAGCTCGAGCGGGTAGCGGTCGGCGAAGCCGGTCAGCCCGACCAGGTCGAGGTGGTACGCGACCCGCTCGGCGCGCTCGGCGCGGGGCAGGCCCTTGGCCTCCAGTCCGAACGCGACGTTGCCGGCGGCGGTACGCCAGGGCAGCAGCGCGTACTGCTGGAAGACGATGCCCCGGTCCAGGCCGGGCCCGGTGACCGGGCGGCCGTCCACGAGCACCTGCCCGGCTGTCGGGGTGGCCAGCCCGCCGAGCAGGTCGAGCAGTGTGGACTTGCCGCAGCCGCTGGGGCCGACGACGACCAGGAACTCGCCGGGGCGTACCCCGAGGGTGAGGTCGTCGAGCGCGGTGACCGCGCCGCCGCCGCCACGCCGCCCGGGGAAGACCTTGCGCACCCGGTCGAAGCGGATCTTGTCGGTGCTCATGCGCCACCGCCTGTGGCCGCGGCGGCGTTGAACCGGTTGGTGTAGAGGTCGGACGGTTTCGGCCGCTCGCCCTTGAGTTCGCCGGTGTCGGCCAGCCAGTCGATCCAGGTGGCGAACTCCCGGTCGGTGATGAGGCCGCCGGGTTCGGCGACGCCGCTGGACTTCCAGTACTCCACGAGCGTGGTGTCCTCGTTGCGTCCGCGCTTGGCGATGATCGCCTTGAGCCGGGCCACCACCGTCTCGCGCGGCTGGGTGCGCGCCCACTCGATCGCCTTGCCCACTGCGGTGACGAACGTCCGGACGGTGTCCGGGTTACGGGTGAGGAAGTCGTCGCGGAAGACGTAGCTGCCGGCGCTGAACGCGCCGAGGAGTTCGTAGTCGGTGAAGACGGTGCGGATGCCGCCGTTCGCGACCGCCTTGTCGCGGATCACGCCGCCGAGCACGGCGACGTCGATCTGCCGGGCGCGCAGCGACTGCTCGGTGTTCACCGGCGGGAGCGCGACCAACTCGACCTTGCCGATCTCGGCGGCGGTGAGGCCGCCCCGGGCCAGCCAGGTGCGCAGGACGGCCTCGGCGTGCGCGCCGAGCGTGTTCATGCCGACCCGCTTGCCGATCAGGTCGCGCGGGCCGCGGATCGGGCTGCCGTCGAGCACGTAGTAGCCCTGGAACGTCTGCGCGTCGGAGCCGTAGTAGCTGACCACCGCGGTGATCGGGGCGTTGGCGGCCTGGAGCTTGACGATCGCGCCGTTGAACGCGCCGCCGAAGTCGCTCTGGCCGGTGGCGGTGGCCTGGATGTCGGCCGGGCCGCCGGTGACGTTGCCGATCCAGTTGAGCGTGACGTCGCCGAGGTAGCCGAGGTCGGCGGCGAGTTCGGGGAGGGTCACCTGGCCCACCGAACCCTGGTAGCGCAGTTCCTTGGTCTGTGCGCCGGCGGCGGCGTCGGCGCCGCACGCGGTGGCGGTGGTGAGGGCGAGCAGGGCGACGGCGGCGGTGAGGGCACGCCGCGGTGATCGGGTCGAGGGCATGGCGGAGTCTCCTGATCTGTCCACGATGCGGTGGAGGGGGCCCGCGCGGGGCCGGGGAGCACGCCGTGCCGCGCCGGGCCACGGTGCGCCGGCTGCGGGAACGGACGGGCGGAGAGGGAACGACGAGCGCTCGGCTCAACAGAGCGCGCTCGCGTGCCGGACCAGGTCGACGTGCACGCGAGCGGTGAGGAGAAGCTCGTCCCGCTGCGACATGCCCTCATGCTGCCGACCGTTCTCCACGCCGGTCAATGCCCTTCCATTCAGTGAGACTTTCATCGCTGGCTTTGTTACGACCCACCCCCACCAGCATTTACGACTCCTTAACACCTACCCGTTGGATAGAGATTTTGCCGGGCGGCAGTCCCACCGTCCAGAGCGGACCGGGCAGGGTTTCGCGAATCGTCGATCCGGGCATGTTCGATGCCGCGAAGGCATGCAGACGACTGCAGAGGCAGGGAGAGAAGGAGGCACCCCCGATGGGCGTCCAGTTCCGCAAGCGTAAGAAGTACGGGCCGCTGATCCTCCACTTCACCCAGAACGGCTTCTCGTCGTGGAGCATCAAGATCGGCCGCTGGTCCTGGAACTCGAACACCCGCGCCCACCGCGTGGACCTTCCGGGGCCACTGTCGTGGAAGCAGGACAAGGCCTGACCTTCCCAGGCGACGAGCGGGGTGCCGGCGACGTGCCGGCACCCCGCTCGTCGTCTGCGGGCCGGGTTCGCGGTTCCGCCCGCCACGGCGTCCCCGTGACCGGAGAATCGCCGCATGACGGACCTGTCCCTGCGGCGGATACGACGGCGGGCCGTGGCGGCCTGCGCGCTCATGCTGGTCGGCTACTTCCTCGTGCCGGTCGAGGCCGACCCGAACGGCCTGCGGCTGGCCCTGCGCTCGATCGGCACGGCGATCCTGGTGGCCGTGATCGCGTTCCTGGTCACCGGTCAGGTCCGCCGCCAGCTCGTCAAGGACCAGCCGACCGGCCGGGACGAGGACCGGGCGCTCACCCGGCTCGCGGTCGCGCTGATCGCCGGACTGCTGGTCTTCGCGCTCGGCGACTACGTGGTGGCGAACACCCGGCCCGGCGAGTTCGTCGGCCTGCGCACCCGGGTCGACGCGCTCTACTTCGCGCTGGCCACCCTCACCACTGTCGGCTACGGCGACGTACACGCCCAGGGCCAGATCGCCCGCATCGCGGTGTGCGCGCAGATGGTGTTCAGCATCGGTGTGGTCGCCACCGGAGCCTCGATAGTGGTCAAGCAGATGACCCAGCGTTCGGGGCGGCGCTGATCAGCACGTCCCCGCCGAGCCGGCCGTGCTCGGGATCGCGGGTCGCCGCGCCGGAGGCGAGCAGCGAGGCCAGCGCCCGGTTGGCGTCGGCGGCCCGGTAGACGGTCGCCGTGGTGGCGAAGCGGCGCAGCTCGGTGACCGTACGCGGACCGGAGCGGGCCAGCTCGGCCAGCAGTTCCCGGCGCAGCGGGCCGGGCTCGGGTTCGAGCGAGATGTCGAGCAGCCGCCCCTGCGGGTCGGCCGGGTCGCGGTAGCGCACCCCGGCGTACTCGTCGACCGCCCAGAGCGCCTCCTTGACCGTCTCCAGCCCCTTGTCGGAGCCGGTGGCGTAGCCGAGCAGCCGCGCCGGGGCGTCCCCGTCGGGCACCAGCTCGACCTCGGTGGCGAGCGGGAACCCGGCGGCGCTCAGCGCCGGGCGCAGCGACCGGCCGGGCACGGTGACCAGCAGCAGCTCGGCCGGGCGGCCGGACGCGGCGGCGGCGAGCAGGGCCGGGTCCGGGTCGGCGCCGTCGGCCACGGTGAGCAGCGGCGCGCCGGCCGCGCCCGCGGCCTTGAGCGCCACCGGCAGCCGGTCCGGTCCGCCGGGCACCAGGTGCACGGCGACGTCGGCCGGCAGTGCGGCCTCGGCGGCGCCGAGCCGCGTCGCCAGGTCGGTGCCGTCGTCGGCCACCACCAGCACGGTCAGCCGCCGCCCGCGCAGCCGGTCGGCGAACTCGGCCACCACCCGCAACGCCTCCTCCGCGCCGGTGGCGTCACCCCCGGCGTACGCGAGCGCGAGCGTGGCCCGCCGCGCCCGGTGCAGCGCGGCGGGGAGCCAGTGGTCGAGCTGGCGGACGAGCAGCTCGCGCAGGACGGCGTCGGTCGACATGGTGCCGTTTCTACCGCACGGCGCGGCGGGACCGGCCGTGAACCCCGCTCAGACCGGGACGGAGATGCCCACGCCGCCGCGGGTCTGCCCGCCGTAGCGCTGCCGCTCGCGGTCCAGGTCGAGCCGCCCGATGCGGGTACGCGCGGCCAGCGCTGCGTCGTCGAGCAGCTCGGCCGGGACGATCCAGACGATCTCGAACTCCAGCCCGTCCGGGTCGCGGCCGTAGAGGCTCTTGGTGGTGCCGTGGTCGGACGCGCCGACCAGCGCTCCGGCGGCGGCCAGCCGCTCGGCGGTGGCGCCCAGCTCGTCGAGCGTGTCCAGCTCCCAGGCCAGGTGGTAGAGGCCGACGGTGGCCCGGCCGGCCTGGGACGCCCCGGCCGCCGCGCCGATCTCGAACAGCCCGAGGTCGTGGTCGTTGGTGGAGTCGGGCGCCTGGAGGAACGCGGCGCCGCGGAAGCCCTCGGGCGTCATCGGGACCCGCCGGAAGCCCAGCACGTCGCGGTAGAAGGCGACGCTGCGCTCCAGGTCACTGACGTAGAGGACGGCGTGGTTGAGTCGGTGGATGCCCATGCCACCGACCGTACCCCGGTTTTGTTGAGCGTTCAACTATCGGCGCTATGATGGGCGTCATGACCCGGTGGCTGGACCCCGACGAGCAGCGGACCTGGCGCGCCTTCCTGACCGCCTCCCGGGCGCTGATGGACGCGCTCGACCGCGAGCTGCAACGCGACGCGGGCATGCCGCACGCGTACTACGAGATCCTGGTCCGCCTCTCCGAGGCCCCGGACCGGCGGCTGCGGATGAGCGAACTGGCCGAGCTCACCGGCTCCTCGCGCAGCCGGCTCTCGCACGCCGCCGCCCGGCTGGAGGCGTCCGGGTGGATCCGCCGCGAGGACTGCCCCACCGACCGGCGCGGGCAGATCGCCGTGCTCACCGACACCGGCTTCGCCACCCTGGCCGCCGCCGCGCCCGGCCACGTCGAGGGGGTACGCCGGCACCTGTTCGACGCGCTCAGCCCGGCCCAGGTCGACCAGCTACGCCGGATCAGCGAGACGCTCGCCGAACACTTGACGGATTCGGGACCAAACTGATCCACTCCGGGTCTTGTACATACCGTCGCCGGACGAGCACGATGGGGCGTGTCCTCCGGCTTCGCTGACCTGACCGTCCAGGCGCACCAACTGGTGTCCGAAGGCGACCTCACCGGCGCGGAGCGGCTGCTCGCCGACGCGCTCAGCGACGCCGATCCCCGCCCCGACAACGCCTCCCCCGAACTGGCCGAGGCGGCCGGACTCCAGGCCCGGGTGCTCGTCGCGCTCGGCGAGCCGCACTCCGCCCGCGGCTGGGCCGCGTTCGCGTACGCGGCCGCCACCCGGCTGTTCGGCCGCTCCGACGAGCGCACCGTCACCGCCGCCGCGACGCTCGCCGCGGTGCTGCACCGGGTCGGCAGCGACGCCCGGGCCGCCCGGCTCTACTCCGACGTCATCATCGAGCTGACCGCCCGCGACGGCCCGGAATCGCAGCGGGTGCTCGCCGCGCACGCCGACCTGGCCACCGTGGAGTACGCGCGCGGCCAGTGCGAGGTGGCGCGCGACCGGTTGCAGGACGCCTGGGAGCTGCACCGGGAGGTCTACGGCGACGGCCACCCCAGCGGCATCAAGATGCTGGCGAAGCTCGGCGCGATGGAACGCGACTGCGGCCGGTACGCCGAGGCGCACGAGCACCTGACGCTCGCAGAGGAGCTGTGCCGCCTGCACCTGGACCCCGACGACCCGCTCGCCGCCCAGGTGGCCGGGCTGGCCCGCGCCGCCGCCGACCCGGACCACGTCTGCCCCGCGCCCCCGCCCGCGCCCGCTCCCGAGCCGCCGCCCGCCCGCACCACGCCGGTGGTGCCCGCCGCGCGGGTCCCCCCGCAGGACGAAGGGCCGCACGACCTGCCGCCGTACAGCCCGCCCGCGCTGGACGAGCCGGTCGAGACGCCGCTCTACCACCCGCCCGGCCGGGCCGCCGAGACCGCGCACGTGCCGACGCCGCGTACCGCGCCCGACGCCGACGCCGACGCGCTCGACGACTACCCGTGGCCGCCCGACGAGCCGGCCGAGCCGCTGTGGCGCCCCGGCGCGGACCCGCTGCCGCCCACTGTGGTCGGGCTCACCGGCGACGAGCCGGACGGCGTACGCCGGGTGCCACCGGCCCCGCCCGAGCCGCCGTCGCGCTACCTGCCGGTGCACGTGCCCCGGCCACCGGCCGCCGAGCGGCGCACACTGCCCTGGCTGCCGCTCGTGGTGCTCGGCGTGGTGGTGGCGCTGCTGCTCGGCACCATCGCGGTGATCGCCGGGGTGTCCCGGGTGGACGACCGCCGCGACACCCCGCCACCGGCCACCGGCGCACCGGCGTCCAGCGCGCCTCCGCCCACCTCCGCCGGTCCCGCGCCGTCCACTCCCGCCGCCGCCAAGCCCGGCACCCCGCCCGGCAGCTTCACGCTTACCGACCGCCGCGACAGCATCGTGCTGAGCTGGACGTACCCGCCGGGCGCGGAAGGACCGGTGGTGGTCGCCGGCGGCCGTGCCGGGCAGCCGCAGGGCACGTTCGCCACGCTGCCCGCCGGGTCGGCCGACTACATCGCCTACGGGCTCGACCGCACCACCGACTACTGCTTCACCGTCGCGCTCGTGTGGTCCACCGACACCGTCGCGCGCACCGGCCCGGTCTGCACCAAGCGCCGCCGCTGACCGTTCACTCCGCGTCCGGCTCGGCCAGCGCGGGCAGCCGTACCGTCGCCCGCAGCCCCGGCGCGGCGGCGCCGGGCGTCGCGTCGGCCAGCTCCACCGTGCCGCCGGCCCGGCGCACCAGCTCACGCACGATCGCCAGGCCCAGGCCCGCGCCGCCCGCGTCGCGGGCCCGCGCGTCGTCGAGCCGGGTGAACCGGGCGAACACCCGCTCCCGGTCCGCCGCCGGGACGCCCGGCCCGTCGTCGGTCACCGTGACCAGGTGGTACGCCCCGTCCGGCCCGCTCACGGCCAGCTCCACGCCGGTACGCGCGTGCCGCAGCGCGTTGTCCACCAGGTTCACCAGCACCCGGCGCAACTCCCCCGCGTCCCCCTCGACCCACAGCGGCCCGTCCGGGAGCGTCAGCCGCAGCGGCGGCGACGGGTAGCGGGCCGCCACCGCGCGCGCCAGCTCGCCCAGCTCCACCGGGCCCACCGGCGCCGGCCGGGCGTCCTGCTCGTCCAGGCGAGCCAGCAGCAGCAGGTCGTCCACCAGGCGGCTGAGCCGCTCGGTGTCGGCTAGCAGGTCGTCGGCGACCGCCGGCCAGTCGGTGTCGTCGCCGAGCCGCCGCGCCACCTCCAGCTCGGTACGCATGTTCGTCAGCGGGCTGCGCAGCTCGTGCGCGGCGTCGGCGACGAACGCCCGCTGCCGGTCCCGGGACGCGGCCAGCCGGTCCAGCATGTCGTTGAGCGTGACCGCGAGCCGGTGGATCTCGTCCTGCCCGGCCGGTACGGGCAGCCGCTCCGCCCCGGCCCGCCCGGTGATCTCGGCCGCGCCGCTGCGCAACTGCTCGACCGGTCGCAGCGTCGCGCCCACCACCCGCCAAGCCACCACGCCCAGCCCGGCAACCAGCAGCGGGAAGCCCACCAGCAGCAGGTTGCGGACCACGCGCAGGCTGTGCCGCACGTCGGTGAGCGACTTGGCGACCAGCACCGTACGCGGCTCCTGCGGCGTGCCGGCCGGCACCGTGACCACCCGGACCGGGCCGGGCATGCCGGCGCGCCGCCCGTCCACCACCAGCCGCTGCCGCTGCCCGGGCCGCAGCTCGTCCGGGCCGAGCATCGGCACCAGGCGGTCCGCGTCGATCGAGGCGGCCCGGATCCGGCCCTGGACGTCGACCACCTGCACCCGCAACTGCCCGCCGGCCACCGGCAGCGGGTCCGGCAGCGCGTCCTCGGCGGTGAGCAGCGCCACCGCGTCGGCGGTACGCAGCGCCTCCTCGTCCACCGAGCGCTGCAGAGTCCAGCCCAGCGCGCCGACCAGCAGCGTCCCGCCGAACGCGAACCCGACCGCCAGCCCCAGCACACCCAGCGCGAGCAGCCGGGCCCGCAGGCCGAGGCGCGGCAGCGGCCCGCGTACCCAGCGGCTCACGTGGCCAGCCGGTAGCCCGCGCCGCGTACCGTCTCCAGCCGTTCCCGGCCGATCTTGCGGCGCAGGTAGCCGACGTAGACCTCCACCGCGTTCGGGGCGGTGTCGACCGAGGCGTCCCAGACGTGGTCCAGCAGCTCGGTCTTGGAGACCACCTCGCCGGGGCGGCGCATCAGATAGTCCAGCAGCGCGTACTCGCGACTGGTCAGCACCACCTCGGCGTCGGCCCGGGTGACCCGGCGGCGGGCCGGATCGAGGCGCAGGTCGCCGACGGTGAGCACGGTGGGCCGGCGGGGCGCGCCGCGACGCAGCAGCGCCCGCAGCCGGGCCAGCAGCACCACGTACGAGAAGGGTTTGGTCAGGTAGTCGTCGGCGCCGCAGTCCAGGCCGTCGGCCTGGTCGTACTCGCCGTCCTTGGCCGACAGCATCAGCACCGGCAGCCAGCGCTGCTCGGCGCGCAGCCGGCGCACCACCTCGTAGCCGGACAGGCCGGGCAGCATCACGTCGAGGATCATCGCGTCGTACTCGCCGTGCCGGGCCGCGTCCAGCCCGGCCGGGCCGGTCGCCGCCACGTCCACCGCGAAACCCTCCGCCGACAGACCACGGCGCAGCGCCGCCGCGAGCCGCGTCTCGTCCTCCACCACCAGCAACCGCACCGGTCCAGGGTGCCACCATGGGGTCACCCGTAGGGGATCTCCTCAGCGTGGTCACAGCGACGCTCGCGCAGCATGGTGCGCAGGAGGTGCACACTATGTCCGTGATGAAGAACCGCGCCGTGCTGCGCTGGCTGGTCCCGGTGACCGCGGGGGTCGCCGTGATCGGCGGTGGCGCCGCCGTCGGCACGTTCGCCGCCGGCGCCGACCCGGCGCTGCCGCCGCGCAGCGCCGCCCAGCTCCTGGAAGACCTGCGCACGTCCCGCCTGGACGGGCTCTCCGGCACCGTGGTGCAGCGCGCCGACCTCGGCCTGCCGCCGATCGCCGCGCTCGCCGGCCGGGCCACCGGCAACGACCTGGCCGGCCTGGTCTCCGGTACGCACACGCTGCGCGTCTGGTACGGCGGCGAGGACCGGCAGCGGCTCGCGCTGGTCGACACGCTCGGCGAGCAGGACATCCTGCGCAACGGCCGCGACGTGTGGACCTGGAACAGCCGGGAGAACACCGCCACGCACCGGGTGTTGCCGGCCGACGCGCCGGACCGGGCCACCGCGCCGGCCACCCCGGCCGACGCCGCGGACCGGGCGCTGGAGGCGATCGACCCGACCACCGCGGTCACCGTCGGCCGCACCGCCACAGTGGCCGGGCGGGACGCGTACGAGCTGGTGCTCACGCCGCGCGACAAGGCGTCCCTGGTTCACCAGGTCCGGATCGCGCTGGACGCGAAGGAGCACGTGCCGCTGCGTCTGCAGGTGCTCGCCGACGGGCAGGACGAGCCCGCGTTCCAGGTGGCGTTCACCCAGGTCGACTTTCGCACGCCGGAGGCCGACCAGTTCCGGTTCAACCCGCCGCCCGGCGTGAAGGTCACCGAGGCGACCGAGGGCGAGCGGCCCGGACCGGCGGGTAAGCGGTTCGATCGCAAGGACGCCGAGAAGCCGGACGTGCGTACCGTCGGCACCGGCTGGACCACCGTGGTGGTCGCCAAGATCGGCGATGCGGCGACCGGCGACGGCGCGAAGCCCGGCGCGGACGCGCCGGACGCCCAGATGCTCGCCCAGGTGCTCGGTGACCTGCCGAAGGTCAGCGGCGACTGGGGCAGCGGCCGGCTGCTCAGCGGCAAGCTGTTCAGCGTGCTGCTGACCGACGACGGCCGGGTGATCGCCGGTCTGGTCACGCCGGAGCGGCTCTACCAGGCGGCCAAGGGCTGAGAATCGCCGTGCCCGGGGCCCGGTCGGCTGACGTCGACCGGGCCCCGAGTCGTGTCCGGGCTTGGTCGGGTGCCGGCCGACGCGCTATCTTTCTCAGTTCAGGCACAAAAAAGGAATGGCTTCTGAATGCCATTCCTGCGGCAATTTTAGTCAATGAGGAGCCGGATTGTCAACGCACTCCGACGTGTCGGCTGACCTGCGCCAGGACGACGAGATCGGCCGCGAGCAGGAATACGTCTCGATGCTGTACGACCGGCTGGACGGCATGCGGGAACAGGCCGCCCGGCGGCTCGACGAGGAGTTGCGTCACACCGGCGGCACGCAGCAGGCCCGCTCCCAGCGCGACTCGACAGTGGCGATGTACGCCGACCAGGTCGAGCAGTTCTCCGCCGTGGAGAGCGGCCTGTGCTTCGGCCGCCTCGACGGCGACGACGGCGCGGTCCGCTACATCGGCCGGATCGGGATCTTCGACTCCTCCGGCGACTACGACCCGCTGCTGATGGACTGGCGCGCCCCCGCCGCCCGGCCGTTCTACCTGGCCACCGCCGCCAACCCGCAGGGCGTACGCCGCCGTCGGCACCTGCGTACCCGCGACCGGAAGGTGACCGGGCTCAACGACGAGGTGCTGGACATCACCGCCGCCTCCCCCACCGCGCACGAGGAACTGACCGGCGAGGCGTCACTGCTCGCCGCGCTCAACGCCGGGCGGACCGGCCGGATGCGCGACATCGTCGAGACCATCCAGGCCGAACAGGACCGGATCATCCGCGCCGACCTGCCCGGCGTGATGGTGGTGCAGGGCGGGCCCGGCACCGGCAAGACGGCGGTGGCGCTGCACCGCGCCGCGTACCTGCTCTACACCCACCGCCAGCAGCTCTCCACCCGCGGTGTGCTGCTGGTCGGCCCGAACGCCACGTTCCTGCGCTACATCTCCCAGGTGCTGCCCACGCTGGCCGAGACCGGCGTGCTGCTGCGTACCCAGGCAGACCTGTTCCCCGGCGTGCACGCGCGCCGCGCGGAGCCCGCCACCACCGCCGCGCTGAAAGGCCGCGCGGTGCTGGCCGACGTGCTCGCCGCCGCGGTCCGCGACCGGCAGTGGGTGCCCGACGAGCCGGTCACCATCGAACTGCCGCAGCGGGAGGTGCTGACGCTCGACCCGGACACCGTGCGGCAGGCCCGCGACCGGGTACGCCGCACCGGCCGCCCGCACAACCTGGCCCGCGCCCTGTTCGACGTGGAGATCGTCCACGCGCTCGCCGACCAGGTGGCCGAGCGGATCGGCGCCGACCCGCTCGGCGGGGAGAACCTGCTCTCCGAGGCCGACCGCGCGGAGATCCGCCGTGAGCTGCGCGAGGAGCCGGAGATCCGCGCGGCGCTGGACGAGCTGTGGCCGGTGCTCACCCCGCAACGCCTGCTCGCCGACCTGTACGCCTCGCCGGAGCGGATCGCCACCGCCGCGCCCATGCTCACCGACGCCGAACGGGCCGCGCTGCACCGCGAGCCGGGCGGCTGGACGCCCGCCGACGTACCGCTGCTGGACGAGGCCGCCGAACTGCTCGGCGAGGACGAACGCGCCGCCGTCGCCCGGCGGGAGCGGATCCGGGCGCTGGAACGCGAGTACGCCGAGGGCGTGCTGGAGATCTGGCGCGGCTCCCGCTCCATCGACGTCGAGGACGAGGCAGACGGCGGCGAGATCCTCGGCGTCACCGACCTGATCGACGCCGACCGGCTCTCCGAACGGCAGGAGGAGTCCGACCGGCTCACCACCGCCCAGCGCGCCGCCGCCGACCGGACGTGGGCGTTCGGGCACGTCATCGTGGACGAGGCGCAGGAGCTGTCGCCGATGGCGTGGCGGCTGCTGATGCGCCGCTGCCCCAGCCGGTCCATGACGATCGTCGGCGACGTGGCGCAGACCGGCGCGCTCGCCGGCACGCCGTCGTGGGGCGAGGCGCTCGCCCCGTACGTGGCGGACCGGTGGCGGCTGGAGGAGCTCACGGTCAGCTACCGCACCCCGGCCGAGATCATGGCGGTCGCCGCCGACGTGCTCGCCGAGATCGACCCGGCGCTGCGGCCACCCCGCTCGGTACGCGCCACCGGCGTACCGCCGTGGGACCGGACCGTGCCGGCGGACCGCCTCGTGACCGAACTGGTCGAGGCGACCGCCCGGGAGGCCGCGTCGCTCGGCGACGGGCGGCTCGGCGTGCTGGTGCCCACCGGGCGGGTGGACGAGCTGGGCGGCGCGGTGGTGGCGGCGCTGCCGGAGGCGACAGTGGGTGAGCAGCCCGAGCTGGCGAACCGGGTGGTGGTGCTGACCACCGAGCAGGCCAAGGGCCTGGAGTTCGACTCGGTGCTGGTGGTCGACCCGGCCCGCATCGTGTCCGAGTCCCCGAGGGGCCACAGCGACCTCTACGTGGCCCTGACAAGAGCCACCCAGCGCCTCGGCATCCTCCGCACCCCCTGACCGCCTCCGCCTCCGCCCCGTTGATCATGAAGTTGGCGGCGTTGTCGATCTTCAAATCAGCCGCCAACTTCATGATCGACCGGGCCGAGCACGTGCTGCCTCACGTCCCGCCGCGCCCACTCTCGCCCCTCGCCCCGCTCCGCGATCATGGAGTTGCGGCCCCGGAAAAGCGCCATCAAACGGATATTTTTCGGGTCGGAAGTGCAAGATCGGCGAGTGCGGGCTTGAGGGCGGCGGACGGGGGCGTGTGTCCGGGTGGCCTGTTCGCGCCAGTTCGCCGGAGTGGCGGTCACGCGCACCAGATCGGGGAAGTTGCTGCATCACACCCGCCCCGACCACACCACCCCGCCGAACTGGCGACCCTCGCACCAGAACGGGGAAGTTGCTACATCATGGCCGCGCTGACCACGCCACTTCGGCGAAGTGGCGCAGTCAAGACGCGGGTGCGCGAGGGCGGGGGTGGCCGGAGGCCGCCCCCGCCCTCGCGTGCTGCCTCGGTCAGCCCGGATTAGGGCGATTGTTGGTGAAGTTGCCCACCTGCGCGCCGGTGGCCGAATTGTCGCTCGTGGAGCCACCGGCCGGGGTGCTCAGGCCACCCGTACCCGCGTCCCCGGTCGTCGTCGGGGCCACCTTGCCCGGGTGCTTCTCGGGCTGCCGGGCCAACCGGCGCACACTGGCCGGGCCGGCCGTGCCACCGGTCGTGGTCACCGCGCCCTGACCCCGGGTCGGTCCGCCGTCGCGCAGCACCGTCGGGTCGACGGGTACGTCCGCCGGGTCGTCCGGGTCGAGTTCCTGCCGCATCCGTTCCACGTCGGTCTGCGGCACGGTGATCTCGTCCAGCGCGCCGTCGCCGTACACGCCGCCGGCGACCCGCTGCTCGGCCCGCCGGGCGGCGTCCTGCCGCATGTCGTCCTCACGCACGTCAACCACCTCGCAGCTCTCGGGGTATCGGTGTTGCGTGCCCGAGGGTGGGTGGCTGAAACCGGAACCGGCGGCGGGAGGACCGGTGTGCGCCCTCGTGTCCGGTTCCGGCTGCAAGGCCGAGCGTGGTGGCCATTCGACGGCGACCGGCGGTTACCTTGTCTCCGGCCTCGGGTAGACCCAGGGTGCCCCCGCCACAGAGCGCGAACCGCGCCGTGGCCGACCTGCGGTAGCGGGGCGAGGGTGTGCAGGTTAACGACTCATCAAATCCTGAGGAGGACCAGATGAGCACGCAGGCTGCATCCACCAGGCCGATGAACCGGCCGATGTCCGACGTCCAGAACCGGTCGAGCATGCAGGACACGTCGACCCGGCACATGCCGTCGATGCACGACGGTCACCGGGAGAACATGCCGTCCCCGGGTACGGAGACGAAGCAGGCGTTCCTGACCACCGAGTTCTGGGTGTACGCCGCAGCGGTCGCGCTCGTGGTGATCGCCGCGTTCTGGAAGGGCACCACCGCCAACGGCCTGAACATCAACAACCCGAACCAGGCCTGGTGGTACCTGACCGCGCTGACCGGCGCGTACCTGGTCAGCCGTGGCCTGTCGAAGGCGGGCAGCGCGCGCCGCTCCGGCAAGGAGCGCCGCGGACGTTGATCCGACGCCGCGCGAACGGCGACGCCCTCGGGATCCGTCCCGGGGGCGTCGTCGCGTCTGCTCACTCCTCGCCGAAGTCCCCGAAGTCGTCACCGCCGCCGTCGAAGGCGTCGTCGAGCATCTCGCCGGCGATCATGCCGCCGGCGACGCCGAGCGCGGCGCCCGCGATGACGCCGCCCATGCCCGGGCCGCGCCGCCCGTGGCCGGCGTAGCCGTGGTGACCCGGGTAGCCGTGGCCGCCGTGGTGCGGCATGCCGAAGCCCTGGGCGCGCATGCTGCCGTAGCGGCCGGTGGTCTCCCGCAGCCAGCCGTCGACGACCTGCACCCAGTCGGTACGGGCGGCGTCGGTGTGCGGGACCGAGTAGCGGCCGATCACGTCGTGCCCGGGGCTGAGGAAGCCGCCCCGCTTGTCGCACTCCAGGATCACCTCGACGCCCTGCGGGCTGGTCACGAACGTCAGCTCGACCTCGTTGACCGTCTGCGCGTACTGCGGCGCGGCGAAGAACTCGATCTCCTGGTAGAACGGCAGCGTCTGCGGCACGCCGTAGATGTGGCCCCGCTCCAGGTCGGCGTGCTTGAACCGGAAACCGAGCGCCTGGAACGCCTCCAGGATGCGCTCGTGGACCGGCAGCGGGTGCACGGACACCTGGTCCAGGTCGGACTTGTCGACGGCGCGGGCCACCGCCAGCTCGGTACGCAGGCCCATGGTCATGCCGTGCAGCCGCTGGCCGTAGACGTCGGTGATCGGGGTCTCCCACGGCACCGGCATCTGGAACGGGATCGACAGCTGCTGCTTCGGCGCCAGATCGAACGCGCCGCTGACGGGCAGCCGGTGGAACTCCATGACGCCCGCGTACTCGTGGTTGCCGCTCTCGATCTCGACGCGGGTGACCAGGCCGAGGTTGATCTGCTCGATCCGCGCCGGGCTGTCGCCACCGACCAGGTTGACGTGACCGTCCAGGGTCAGCCCGGGCCGGGTGTTCGGGTTGGTGAGCACCGTGTCGACGCTCGGACCGCCCACGCCGAACGCGCTCAACATCTTCTTGAAGACCATCGGTCACTCCCGCTGAACTGCATTCCGACATGGACCGTCGGACGCTTCGTCAGGGCACCCTAAATGCCGCGACTGAGAAGTGGCTGTGAGGGGCACCCGGTCGGAATGGCACGTCGATCAGGACCGTGGGGGTGGTGCGTCCGTTCCCTGCTCGACCCCGGACCCGCCTGCTCTCGGCCGGGGCACTGTGGCGTCTGGCTCGGTCGCCGCGCAGGCGGGCGGCGGCCCGGCGGCGGTCCGGCCGGCGTAGTCGATCCGGCGGAAGGCGTCCGCCGCGTAGGTCAGCTGCCGCACCGCGGCGCTCAGCGCCGCCACCGCCCGCGGAGCGGGCAGCCCGGCCCGGGTGCCCTGGCGGATCAGCTCCTTGGCCAACGCGGCGTGCCACTGCCAGTGCCACTGTTCACTGGTCATCTGCAGCTTCTCCGCGTTGACGTATGTCGGCAGGTTGTCGACCACGTGACCGATGAAGGCGTCGACCGAATCTTCCGGCGGAATTTGGCGCCCGGACCTGGCGGTCCGGCACAGGCCGGCAACGTATGCCGACACTTCGACCGTGTCCGCCCAGTCCAGCGAGGCCACCCCCGCCCGCCGCACGGAGAGGACGAGGTCCACCGCCAGCCGGGCCGCGTCGGTGGCCCAGTGGTGCGGCCCGTACATGGAGGCGTCAACCAGCACGGGCCGGTTGTCCGGCGCCGGATACACGAGCACGTTGGTGGAGTGCAGGTCGCCGAAGGCGTCGATGTAGGTCGTCGTCCCTTCGGGACGTAGCCCGCCGGGCAGGAGCCCGTGGTTGACGAAGGTGGTGAGGACGTCGCAGGCCGCCGACTCGCCGGGCACCTCGCCCGCCTCCGCCCGCACCGTCGCCAAAATGTCGCCGTACAGGGTCAGCGTGTCGAGCACCCGCAGGCGCAGGACCGGCGTCGCCGCCAGCCATTCGTCGAACGGTCTCGTCTCTCGCTGCCCGGGGGCGAACAACTTGATCAGCTGAGAGCCGAAGAGGATACGGGCGACGTGTCCCGCCTCTTCCGCGGTGGCGTCGTCCAGCCAGTCGGCCAGGGTCTGCGCGCCGGTCGCCAGCCGGGCGGCGATGGCGTGATAGCCGGACTCCTGGTGGCTGCGGATCTGACCGGAGAAGCCGACCAGGTCACCGGCGCCGAGCAGATGCAACGCCTTCTTGTTGGCGGCGAGCTCGAACTCGAGCGCGCGCCGGTCGAGGCCGATCTTCAGGACGTACGAGGTGGTGGCCAACCCCTCCTGGTGGTCGACCCGGCACACGTACGCGCCGGACCGCCCAGGCGCCAGGTAGCCGACGGCGAGCGCCGTGGCGCCGGGCCGGTAGTCGGGGGCGAGGCAGTCCAGGGCCAGACTGCGCACGATGTCCTTGCCGATGGCCACCGAGTCCGCTCCCGGCGGATTCGGGCTGCCGACCTGGTGCAGAGTCGATTCCAACGCAAGATCGTCGTCGGTGAAGGTGACCTTCAGTCCTTCGAAGTCGCGTTTGCGGGCCACATGCAGGCGCACCTTGTTCGCCAGGTCGCGGAAGGTCATGCCGCCCTGGCGGCCCATGTTGAGGATGGACCGGATGACCGCCTCGTCCGCGCCGGCTCTGATCGCCTCCTCTCGGAAGTTCGGATAGTGGTTTCCGAGACCGGTGATGACGAGGACGTAGGTGTCCGCGCCCCGCGCCCGCAGCGCCTCCACCACGGCGATGCCGTTCTGCTGCCCCTCACCCAGGCCGTAGTCGACGATGGCGAACTCGAACGCGGGCTCGTCCCGGATCTTCTTCCGGGCGGAGGTCGCGTCCGAGGCGACTGTCCAGCTGACCCTCATCCCGATCTCCTCGAACTCCAGGTTCATGGAGTCGCGGATGACGGGCGTGTTGCCGGCTTCGTCGTCGACCAGCAGCCCTCGGATCTCCAACGTCATGTCGACAGCCTCCACCGCTCGAACGTGACCTCGACACAGAACGTCGCCCACTCCGCCGGGGGATCGACCGGCTGGATCCGCCCGCCGAAGGCGGCGAGTTCGTCCTTGAGAGAACTCAGGCCGCGTCCCCCGCCCCGACGCGACGGCCGGCTGCCGTCGTTGCGGACCGACACGGTCACGAACCGGGGATCCCGGATCTCGACGGCGACCTCGATACGCTGTTCGCTGCCTTCGACCCGGTGCACCTTGGCGGCGTTCATGTGAATGTGCGTGAACACGTCCTTGACGAGCCGCCGGGTGCAGAAGACCTGGAGGAGCCGTTCGCCGTCCGGAAGCAGCACCTGATGGTCGGGGAAGGTGCCGCGCAGGACCCGTACGAGATCGGTCGGGCACCGGTCGACCACCTGATGGATGCCGGCGCCGGTGGCCGGAAGGAAGAAGTCGTGCCACCACTGCAGGTCGCGGAGCAGTTGGTCGACGTCGTGCGGCGCCCGTCCGACGCTGGCCCTCGCCCGATCCACCAGAGCGTCCAGCTGCACTGTGGTCTCGTCCACCGCGCTGCGCCCGAACGCGGTGTTGACCACCTCCGCGAAGCGGTCCGCGTCGTCCCGGCTTAGTCCCGCCGCGGTGTCACGGGTCAACAGCGCGTTGCGCAGCAGGTAGATGTTCGGCAGCACGTCGAGGTTGAGGAAGTTGCTGCAGATCGCCCAGTCCTCCCGGACGCCGTCGAGATCCTCGGGCAGGCGTCCCCGGCCGACCAGCGTGACGTTCTGGATGACGCGCCACATCGCGTTCTCATAGTCGTGGTCGGCCACCGAGCGCCTGTTGCCCCGCAGCGCGGCCCAGGCGGTCTGCGGGTCGGCCGGCTCGGGGGCGACGATGCGCTGCCCGTGTGACAGGACGTAGCGCACCAGGTTGGGCGTCAGCACTGACGGCCTTTCGGCGCGGTCCGAGCCGTACCCGCGCAGTTCGTCCTCCAGCCGTACGAGTCGCTGCACGATCGGATTGATCACCAGATCCCGGGAGTACCGGTTCGGCGACCGGACGGCGGCCACGAGGCGAAGCGCCTCGAGCATCACCTGCAGGACGACGGGCTCGTCGTAGCGGTTGTCGTGCAGGATCCGGCTGAGCTGGTCGGCGAACGTGATCACCGAGACCTTGGCCAGGAGGATCACCGCCTGCACCCGCAGCATCGCGTCGTCCGATCGCGCGGAGTCGCTGGTCAGCAGCGAGAGCGCCAGTTCGGCGATGGTGTCCCTGCACTCCGGGAACCACAGCGGCGCCGAACCCAGCCAGTGGGCCTCGGCGACCAGGAGGCGGATCAGCGCGTCCCTGACCACCGTCTCCACGCGGGCCGCCTCCAGCTTGACGGTGACCGCACGGCGCTGGAGGGTGTCCACGTTCGCCTCGCGCAGCTCGAATCGCCAGCGCAGGTACTCGGTGCAGTCCCGGGGTCCCACGTGGGCGCCGAAGAGGTCGGTGGCCTGCTCCTCGAACGCGGACCGCTTGGAACGCGGCTCCAGCAGCCGCAGCAGCCAGTTCCGGTGCGCTTCCAGCCGGACCGGGATCGGCACCAGCATGGCGAGTTCGTCGTAGGTCCGGCGCAACGAGCAGATGTCGCACGACCAGCGCCCCAGACCGCTCATCGCCGTCCGGGCCACGTAGTGCAGGGCGACCGGGACTCGCTCCCGCCGGGATCCGCCCCGCGCGCGGGAGATGCTGCTGGGCTGGTGCAGCACCAGCGCGTCGTCGTGCGGCAGGCCGTTGAGCAGCAGGAATCCGCTGATCGCCGAGATGCCCTCACTCGTGGCGATGCGCTGAAGGTGACCAATCGTGCGGGTACTGCCCGCGCCGGCGTCGATGATCACCGCATGCTGCGCCCCGGCGGGTAGCTTGACCGTGCCCGGATACCACCACCGCTCGCCGAGCGGGGCCCGGGGAACGCCCAGCATCGCCACGACGGGAACGCCCGCCCGGGTCAGCGCGTCGGCGACGATCCCGGCGACCTGCGGCAGGTCGTCGACCGTACCCTCAGGGTAGAGGACGCACACCGGCGCGGGGGCCGCGGCGCCGCCGAAGGCCACCCGATCCATGTCCTTGACCCGCCGGGTGATGTGCCTGTTCACCATCTCGGCCCAGTCCCGCTGCCGGAACAGGCGGGTGGGGTCCACGTACGCCGTGTAGTGCCGCTCGGCCGGACGTTCGATGTGACCGAGCCGGGCGGCGTTGGCCCGCTCCATGGCGCAGACGTACGTGTCCTGGTCGACCAGCGCCCGGGGCATGACGCGGTGACCGGTGGTGGGCCGGCGCAGCACCGGGTCGATCGGGTCCGGCGTACGCGGAGGCGGGTCCGCCACCCTCATGTCCACCTGCGCCAGGCTGATCATGGGCATCCGGCGGTTGAGGAAGAGAACCCCGCCCGGCTCCCCCGGGTCCTCGTGCGCGCCGGTGTCGACGGCGACAGCGGCGGCGACGGGCACCATGTCGCGGTCGACGACCTCCAGCAGCGCGTGCTTGAGGGTCCGTCGGCTGGACGCGAGGTCGGTTATCAGCAACACCCGGGGCGCGCCCTCCGTGCCTCGGCGGGCTCGCTCCAGCCGTACGTCCTCCAGGGAGTTGAGGTATCGGTCGTGGCCGGTGAACGAGCGGGCGAACGCCGCGACCATCGCGTGGGGCGCGTTGCCGACCCGTACCACGAGCGGCGCGGTCTTCCGGTCGAAGCGGCCGATGCGGTCCTCCATCAGGGCGGCGAGCGCGTAGCCGGCCAGGCCGCCGAGATCCAGCCCCGCGAGGACGCGCCCGAGGTCGCACCAGCGGTTCGTCACCCTGAGGTTCGGGGTCAGGAACACGCCCTGGACCACACCGTCGGTGGTGGCGTCCTGGATGGCGGTACGCAGCTCCTGGCCGACGTAGTTCGCCAGGGCGCTCATCGCGTCCTGCGGCTTGATCCGCAGGCGGAGCACGTCGTGCTCGGCGTGCAGGGCACCGGTCCGGTTCTGCAGCTCGCGGATCGCGGGCAACACGTCGGCCGGGCTCCCGCCGTCCGCCAGGTCGTGCAGGTGCACGGGCCGCTGCGCGCCCGACAGGCGGCGGAGAATCTGCCGACCGGTCTCGCTGCCGCCCACCCAAAAGTGCCGGTTGTCCGGCCCGAGCACCAGGATCGGTGACCGCCGGTCGGCCGGGACGTCGACCGCCCGGGGACCGCAGCCGGCGTTGAGGAACTCCACGGCGACGGACATCATCTGCCGATTGACGCCGGGAAAGGCCAGGACCACCACGCCGAGGTCGTCCTGGGTGTTCGCCACCGTCAGGACCTGGGCGATCGCGGCGCCGATGTCGACATCGTCGGGCGGCACGTCGCCGTCCGGGGTGGTGATGGCGATGACCAGGCCGCTGGTGGCGGTGGGCCGACGGCTCAACTCCCGCCGCACGCTCTGTAGATCGGCGCCGGTGAGCCCGCGGCGGCGGCGCAGCGACGCGATCACGCAGTGCAGGTCAGGACGACCGTCCTCGCGACCGGTGGTTCGCGGCGGGGTCGCCACCTCCTCCGCGCCGAGCCGGCGGTCGTCCGGTTGCAGCAGCACCGCGCACTCGACGAGCGTGCCGGCGATGGCGGCGGCCTGACTGCGAGCCGAGTCCTGGTGGCTCGGCTGGTTCCCGAACGTCCGGGTGACCACCTGACCGCCCGACGCGATCAGCAGGCCGCCCTGGTAACCGCGGGCGAGGCGGGCGACCTTCCATAGTCCCCGGGCGTGGTGATCAATCGATCCGTTCGGTGTCCGCGCAGGTTGCCGGCGGTCCAGCGTGGTCAGGATGGCCCGCTGCACGGTCGCCGGACCGGGATCGGAGCCGACCACGAGTTCACCGACCATGCCGACGCCGGCGTCCGCGACGACCAGTCGCACCAGCGGGCTCGGAACCGCGGCAGCCCTGGTCACCAGATCCCCCAGGCTCTCGTCGAGGTCCCCGCCACGGTCCTGGTAGGTCTCCGGAGGCACGATCACGCCACCCAGGAGAATCTGCGGCTGGTCCAGGCCGTCGGCCACCAACTCGGAATGCTCGGCCGCATTCTCCAGCAGTTCGGCGATGATTCCGGTGCCGAAGGCCGCCGCTTGTTCCTCGGAAAGGCCCAGGTCTTTGAGGTCGCCCACCCAGCGCGATGCTGCATCCGACTCGGTCAAGCCGCGGGCGCCCTCGACCGCCACCCAGCGATAGGGCAGGATACGCCGACGCCGTTTCGGCAGTTGCCCGAGTTCATCCCCCTCCGCAGGCTGTGAACTGTCGGTGATGGGGAGGAGCCGGGCATCACGCGACGAATCGAATTCGACCCGGCCGCGCAATTCGGTGAAGGCGGCCTGGAATCCGGTCTGCTCCAGGTACAGCTGGCAGTTGCGCCGGGCCAGCCTCCGCAGGCCGGCTGCGGCGTCGCCGGAGGACTCGTGCGCCAGCGTACCCGGATGGGGCGGCACAACCGAGAACTGCGCGCCCGCATTGGTCGCGGCCCGGAGGAAGATGAGCAGGTGGCCCAAGCTCACGAAATCGGCAAAACCGACTTCTGAGAGATCTACGACAATGCGCTGACCTGCGAAATTACCTGGTGAGACAGTGGCCTCGGCGAGGAAGTCGGCGTGCGCGTTCAGGGCGTTCACCCAGGACCGGGCATTGAGTCGCGTGCCAAAGTTGAGGAGAATCATGCCTCATCTCCGCTCGATCGCCCGCGTGGAGACTTTCCGCCACACTACCGGGATGAATCGAAGCGGTGACAAGTTGGTGAACGGTGCGTGGCGACCGCCGCGCGGTCACTGCGGGCGAGAGGACAAAGGGTGACCGATTCTGACGTCAACGGAGCATTGGCCGAGTACCAGTCGCTTCGCGCGGAGATAGATTCGCGGGCGAAGTTTCAGCAACAGATCCTGGCCCTTCAACTGACGTTGACGAGCGCAATCGTCGCTTTCGCCCTGTCGAGTCCGGGCCTGCTACCGGTACTGCTCATCGTGCCGCTCAGCTCATATCTACTCTGCGGGAGATATGTGGGGCAGCGGACGGCGATGCGCTGGACGACGCGGTACATCAACGAGGAACTTTCGCCCCGGATTCCGGGCGGACTCGGCTGGGCCGCCTGGTCACAGGCGAATCGGCGGCCGGACCGGGTCCTGGACTGGTTCATTCCGCTGTTGATCTGCTTTCCCGGCGCCGCCGTCCTGGCCCTGGGCTGGACGCTCCGGCCGACGTTCACCCACCCGCACCTGGCGACGGTCGTCGGCCTGGGCGCCGTCTGGGCGGTGGGACTCGTGGCCACCGGCATCTCGATCTACCTTCTCGCCGGCGTGCTTCGCAGCCGGCCAACGCCGGACGAGTCTGCTATTGATCATCCCGCCGACGGTCAGTCGGCTTAGTGACACTCGGACCGGCGTTCAGTCCGCCCGGACCACCACCAGTTCGCCGACCTGCTCGCCGAGTTGGCGTCGGGCCTCCGGCAACAGGCCGCTGTCGGTGATCAGCATGTCGGCCTCCTCCAGCGGCGCGATGGTGGCGATGCCGATCGTCTCCCACTTGGTGTGGTCGGCCAGCACCACCAGCCGCCGGGCGGAACCGATCAGCCGCCGGTTCACCGCCGCCTCCAGCAGGTTCGGCGTGGTGAACCCGGTACGCGGGCTCATCCCGTGCACGCCGAGGAAGAGCAGGTCGACGTTGAGCGCGGCTATCGCCGCCTCGGCGACCGGGCCGGTCAGCGCGTCCGACGGGGTACGGATGCCGCCGGTCAGCACGACTGTCTGATCGGCGCGGGGGTTCTGGTAGAGCGCGTCGGCCACCGGTATCGAGTTGGTGACCACAGTGATCCCGCGTACCTCGGCCAGCCGCGCGGCCAGCGCGGCGGTGGTGGTGCCGGCGGACAGCGCCACCGCCATCCCCGGCTCGACCAGGCCGGCGGCCCGCTCCACGATGGCGCGTTTCTCGGCCTGCTGGCGGACCGACTTGGCGGCGAAGCCGGGCTCCTCGGTGGAGCCGGGACCGGCGAGCGTCGCGCCGCCGTGCACCTTGTCGATCAGGCCGCGTTCGGCCAGCACCTCCAGGTCGCGGCGGATCGTCATGTCGGACACCCCGAAGCGGCTGACCAGGTGACTGACCCGGACGCCGCCACTCTGGCGGATCAACTCCAGGATGGCGCTCTGCCGTTGCTGGGCGAGCATGTGGACCTCCATCGGCGCGAACGGCAGGGTTGCGGTCAGGCGCTCACGGGCGCCGGCGCGGGCTCCTCGCGGACCACCGCCACCTCCCCCGCCGGCACCTCCAGCTCGCCGTCGCAGCGGGCGCCGCCGAGCAGCTCGACGCCGGTGACCGGCAACCGTACCGGCTCGGTGGTGTGGTTGATCAGGAAGAGCCAGCTCCGGTCCTCCGCGCGGCGGCGGACCACCTCCACCCCGGTCGGCGCGCTCACCGGCGGCCGGACGCCGGTCTCGGCCAGCAACCGGGCCACCAGCCGGTCGGTGGCCTCGTCGTCGAGCCGGGTGCCGACGTACCAGGCCGCGCCCGCGCCGACGGTGTTGCGGGTCAGCGCCGGCACGCCGGGCAGGGGCCCGTCGGCGTACGCGGCCAGCACCTCCACGCCGTCGGCGTGCAGCCACTCGGTCCACACGTCGGCGCGGGCGCCGTCGTCGAGGCGTACCGTCTCGCCGGCCCGCAGCGGGAAGAACTCCTCGACGTGTACGCCGAGCAGGTCGCGGTACGCGCCGGGGTAGCCGCCGAGCCGGATGTGGTCGTGCTCGTCGACGATGCCGCTGAAGTAGGTGACCACAGCGGTGCCGCCGGCCTCCACGAACCGGCGCAGCGCGTCGGCGTCGGCGTCGCGGACGAGGTAGAGCGTGGGCACCACGACGAGCCGGTAGCGGGACAGGTCGGCCGAGGGGTGCACCACGTCGGCGGTGATCCCGGCCCGCCAGAGCGCGGAGTGAAGCGCGGACAACCGGTCGGTGTAGGTGACGTCGACGCTCGGGTGGGAGTCGAGTTCGGCGCCCCACCACGCCTCGTAGTCGAAGAGGATGGCCACGTCGGCGTCGACGCGGCTGCCGCGTACCTCGGCGAGCGCGCGCAGGTCGGCGCCGAGCCGGCAGACCTCGCGGAACACCTTGGTGTCCGGGCCGGCGTGCGGCACCAGCGCGGAGTGGAACTTCTCCGCGCCGGCCCGGGAGGCCCGCCACTGGAAGAACAGCACGCCGTCGGCGCCGCGCGCGACGTGGGCGAGGCTGTTGCGGCGCATCTGACCGGGTGTCTTCGCCACGTTGCGGGGCTGCCAGTTGACGGCGCTGGTGGAGTGCTCCATCAACAGCCACGGCGCGCCGCCTGCCACGCCCCGGGTGTGGTCGGCCGCGAGCGCCAGGTTGACCTGCGGCTGCGGGTCGGCGGCGGTGAGGTAGTGGTCGTTGGCGACCACGTCCACGTCGGCGGCCCAGGAGTGGTAGTCCAGGTACTTGATGCCGGTGCCGATCATGAAGTTCGTGGTGACCGGCTGCGGGACGAGCCGGTTCAGCAGTTCCCGCTCGGCGCGCAGCTGGGCGCGCTGCTCGTCGGAGGAGAACCGCAGGAAGTCCAGCTGCTGGGTCGGGTTGGCGAACGTCGGCGCGGTACGCGGCGGGTTGATCTCGGCCCAGTCGTGGTAGCGCTGGCTCCAGAACGCGGTGCCCCAGGCGGCGTTGAGCGAGTCGAGGTCGCCGTAGCGCTCGCGCAGCCAGCCGCGGAACGCCTCGGCGCTGACGTCGCAGTAGCAGTGCACGTTGTGGCAGCCGAGTTCGTTGGAGACGTGCCAGAGCACGACGGCGGGGTGCCGCGCGTACCGCCGGGCGACCGCCTCGACCAGGGCGAGCGAGTGGTCCCGGAACACCGGCGAGCTGGGGCAGTACGCCTGCCGGCCGCCGGGCCAGAGCACCGTGCCGTCGGCGCGGCGGGGCAGCGTCTCCGGGTGCCGGTGCGCCAGCCACGGTGGCGGGCTGGCGGTGGCGGTGGCCAGGTCGACGCTGATGCCGCCGTCGTGCAGCAGGTCGATCGCCCGGTCCAGCCAGTCGAAGACGTACCGACCGGGGGTGGGCTCCAGCAGGGCCCAGGAGAAGATGCCGACCGAGACCAGATTGACGCCGGCCCGTCGCATGAGTTCGACGTCCTCGGTCCACGTCTGCTCGGGCCACTGCTCCGGGTTGTAGTCGGCGCCGTACCAGATGCCCTCGCCGTGCCAGTTCCGCATGACAGCAGAGGTTGCCCCCCGAACAGCACCCAAGTCAACACTTTCCAACATCGACTGAAGTTCCAACGTTTACCGGCTCTTTGCCCTGCCTTACCACCAACGGCGTCGCCTTTTTGCCCTCTTGACAGCGCCGCGCCAAGGGGTAGCTTCAAGCGCCACCGGCTGTTTGTGTTCGGACGTGTGGATTCTCGGTGGATCTACCGCGACCGACACGACACCGCTCACCGCCAACGATCACGGTCCATGAGCGCAGCGCACCTCTTCCACGCAGGAGGCACCATGTCCCGTCCCCGCTCGCAAGCCGAATACCTCGCCCGGCTCGTACCCCCGTCCGTCGCCGGCCTGAACCGGCGCTCGCTGCTCGCCGGCGCGGCCGGCGCGGGAGCGCTGCTCGGCACCGGTCTGCTCGCCGGCTGCGGCGACTCGGACTCCGGATCCGGCGGTGACGCCAAGAGCGTCTCGGTCGGCTCGAACCAGTCGGACCCGAAGCCCAAGGACGTCGTCGCGAAGGTGATGGACGGCTTCAAGACGTCCTCCGGGGTGACGGTCAACATCAACACGGTCGACCACAACACGTTCCAGGAGAACATCAACAACTACCTGCAGGGCAAGCCGGACGACGTGTTCACCTGGTTCGCCGGCTACCGGATGCGGTTCTTCGCGGCAAAGGGCCTGGCCGGTGACCTCAGCGACGTGTGGGGCAAGCTCGACGGCTACTCCGACGCGTTCAAGAAGGCGTCCACCGGCGACGACGGCAAGCAGTACTTCGTGCCCGCGTCGTACTACCCGTGGGCCGTCTTCTACCGCAAGTCGGTGTGGCAGCAGCGCGGCTACGAGGTGCCGAAGACGCTGGACGACCTGAACACGCTCGGCGCGCAGATGAAGAAGGACGGGCTGAACCCGATCGCGTTCGCCGACAAGGACGGCTGGCCGGCGATGGGCACGTTCGACATCCTCAACCTGCGGATCAACGGCTACCAGTTCCACATCGACCTGATGGCCGGCAAGGAGGCGTGGACCTCCGACAAGGTGAAGAAGGTCTTCGACACCTGGGCCGGGCTGCTCCCCCTGCACCAGCCGGACTCGCTCGGCCGCACCTGGCAGGAGGCCGCCCAGTCGCTGCAGCAGAAGAAGAGCGGCATGTACCTGCTCGGCCTGTTCGTCGGCCAGCAGTTCAGCGGCGCCGACCTGGAGGACTTGGACTTCTTCACGTTCCCCGAGATCGACTCCACCATCGGCGCGAAGGCCCTGGACGCCCCGATCGACGGCTACATGATGGCCCGCAAGCCGAAGTCCAAGGACGCGGCGGAGAAGCTGCTGACGTACCTGGGCTCGAAGGAGGCCGCGGACATCACTGTGAAGAACGACCCGAGCACGCTCGTCGCCAACAGCGGCGCGGACACCGGTGCCTACACCGCGCTGCAGAAGAAGGCCGCCGAGCTGGTCGGCTCCGCCACCGAGATCGCCCAGTTCCTCGACCGCGACACCCGGCCGGACTTCGCCTCCACCGTGATGATCCCGGCGTTGCAGCAGTTCATCAAGGACCCGAAGGACATCGGCGGGCTGCTCACCAGCATCGAGAACCAGAAGAAGTCGATCTTCACCAGCTGACGGCGGAAGGGGGAAGGACATCATGTCCGACCTGCCCCTGATCCAAGCGGATCGCGCCGTGCCGCCGCCGGCCGCGACCACCAGCAACGGTGGTCGCGGTCGCCGGCTACGGCTCCTGTCCCGCACCGACCGCGTGGTCATCACGCTCATGGTGCTGGTACCCCTGCTGCTCGTCGCCGGCCTGGTCTGGCTGCCCGCGGTGGCGACGGTGCTGCTCTCCGGCACGAACTGGGACGGCATCGGCCCGGTCTCCGAGATCGAGTGGGTCGGCCTCAAGAACTACGACGACGTGGTGAACATCTACCCGCCGTTCGTCCCCGCGGTGCAGAACAACCTGCTCTGGCTGGCCGCGCTGTTCGTGGTGGCCACCCCGTTCGGCATGTTCCTCGCCGTGCTGCTGGACAAGGAGATTCGCGGCAGCCGCTTCTACCAGACCGCGCTCTACCTGCCGGTGGTGCTGTCGCTGGCGCTCATCGGCTTCGTCTGGCAGCTCATCTACAGCCGTGACCAGGGGCTGCTCAACGGCGTGTTCGGCGGCGAGACCGACTGGTACGGCGACCCGAACGTCAACATCTGGGCCGTGCTGGTCGCGGCCGGCTGGCGGCACGTCGGCTACATCATGCTGCTCTACCTGGCCGGCCTCAAGGGCGTCGACCCGTCCCTGCGGGAGGCCGCCGCGGTCGACGGCTCCTCGGAGACCAGCACGTTCTTCCGGGTCGTCTTCCCGGTGATGCGCCCCATCAACATCATCGTGCTGGTGGTGACGGTGATCGAGTCGCTGCGCGCGTTCGACCTGGTCTGGGTCATCAACAAGGGCCGCAACGGGCTGGAGCTGATCTCCGCGCTGGTCACCCAGAACGTGGTCGGCGAGGCCAGCCGGATCGGCTTCGGCTCCGCGCTGGCGACGATCATGCTGGCCGTCTCGCTCGTCTTCATCACCATCTACCTCTGGACCGTGATGCGGGAGGACAAGCGATGACCGCCGTCTCCGCCGGCCGCCGCCGCCCCGTGCGGCCCGCCCGGGTCGTCCTGCACCTCTTCCTGGGTACGGTCGCAGTGGGCTGGCTGTTCCCGATCCTGTGGGCCGTGCTCACCTCGTTCCGCTCCTACGAGTACACCGCCGCCAACGGCTACGTGTCGCTCGGCGGCTGGACCGTCGACAACTACGTCACCGCCTGGCGCACCGCCGAGTTCGGCAAGCACTTCCTCAACTCGGCGTACATCACGGTCCCGGCGGTGCTGCTCACGCTCTTCCTCGCCTCCTGCGTGGCGTTCGTGATCGCCCGGTTCAGCTGGAAACTCAACATCGCGCTGCTCGGCCTGTTCACCGCGGCGAACCTGCTGCCGCAGCAGGCGCTGCTCATCCCACTGTTCCGGATGTTCACCGAGATCCCGCTGCCGGCCTGGATGAGCGACTCGGAGCTGCTGTACGACAGCTACTGGGGACTGATCCTGGTCAACGTCGCGTTCCAGTGCGGCTTCTGCGTGTTCGTGCTCAGCAACTACATGAAGGCGCTGCCGCACGAGCTGTACGAGGCAGCGATGGTCGACGGGGCGAACGTGTGGCGGCAGTACTGGCAGGTGACGATGCCGCTGTGCCGGCCGGCGCTCGCCGCGCTCGCCACGCTGGAGGTCACCTGGATCTACAACGAGTTCTTCTGGGCCACTGTGCTCATGCGTACCGGCGACAAGTTCCCGGTCACCAGCTCGCTGAACAACCTGCGCGGCGAGTTCTTCACCGACAACAACCTGGTCTCGGCCGGCTCGGTGCTGGTCGCGATCCCCACCCTGGTGATCTTCTTCCTGCTGCAGAAGCAGTTCGTCCGGGGTCTGACGCTGGGAGCCTCCAAGGGATGACGATCGTCCACCTGCGCCGCGCGCGGACCAGCCTGGTGCTCGACGCACGCGGCCCGGGACTGCCCCGGGTCGTGCACTGGGGCGCCGACCTCGGCCCGCTGCCCGACGAGGACCTGCCGGCGCTCGTCGACGCCACGGTTCCGCCGGTGGTGCCGAGCAGCTTCGACGCGCCCACTGTGCTGTCGCTGCTGCCCGAGGCGAGCGCCGGGTGGAGCGGGCGGCCCGGTCTCGCCGGTCACCGCGACGGCCGGGACTGGTCCACCGCGTTCCGCCTCACCGGCCTCGACGTGCACGACGAGCCCGCAGCGCAGTCGCCCGACCTGTTAGGAGGGGCCCCTTTACATGCACCACGCGTTAACAAGGGGCCCTTCCTTTCCTCCGGGCGGGTGGTGGTGCGGGCGGCGGACCCGGGCGCGGCGCTGAGCCTGACCGTCGAGATCACGTTGGACCCGGCGGGCGTGCTCACGCTGCGGCACCGGCTGCGCAACGACGGCGACGGCCGGTACGAGCTGCGGGAACTGACGCCCGTGCTGCCGGTGCCGGCGGTCGCCACCGAACTGCTCGACCTGACCGGACGGTGGTGCCGGGAACGCGCGCCGCAGCGGCACCCGTGGCCGATGGGCGCGTGGGTGCGCGAGGGGCGGCACGGCCGCACCGGCCACGACGCCACGCTGCTGCTGGTCGCGGGCACCGCCGGGTTCGGCTTCCGGCACGGCGAGGTGTGGGCGGTGCACACCGCGTGGAGCGGCGACCACGTCACCGCCGCCGAGCGCCGCCCGACAGGCGAGTCCACGCTCGGCGGCGGTGAGCTGCTGGCGCCCGGCGAAGTGGTGCTCGGGCCGGGCGAGGAGTACGCCACTCCCCTGCTCTACGCGGCACACTCCACCGACGGGCTGGACGGGCTCAGCGAGGCGCTGCACACGCACCTGCGGGCCCGCCCGTCGCACCCGCGCACACCGCGGCCGGTGACGCTGAACGTGTGGGAGGCGGTCTACTTCGACCACGACCTGGACCGGCTGCGGGCGCTCGCCGACGCGGCCGCCGAGGTCGGCGTGGAACGCTTCGTGCTCGACGACGGCTGGTTCCGGGGCCGGCGGCACGACCAGGCCGGGCTCGGTGACTGGTGGGTCGACGGCGAGGTCTGGCCGGACGGGTTGCAGCCGCTGATCGACCACGTACGCGGGCACGGCATGCAGTTCGGGCTCTGGGTGGAGCCGGAGATGGTCAACCCCGACTCCGACCTGTTCCGCGCCCACCCGGACTGGGTGCTCCAGGCGCCGGACCGACTGCCGCCACCGTGGCGGCATCAGCAGGTGCTCGACCTGGCCAACCCGGACGCGTACGCGTACCTGCTCGAACGGCTCGACGCGGTGCTGAGCGAGCACGACGGGATCGCGTACCTGAAGTGGGACCACAACCGCGACCTCACCGAGGCCGGGCACGCCGGACGGCCCGGGGTGCACGCGCAGACCCGGGCGGTCTACCGGCTGCTGGACGAGCTGCGCGCCCGGCACCCGGGCGTCGAGATCGAGAGCTGCTCGTCCGGCGGCGCCCGGGTCGACCTGGAGATCCTGCGCCGCACCGACCGGGTGTGGGCCAGCGACTGCAACGACGCGCTGGAACGGCTGTCCATCCAGCGCTGGACCGGCCTGCTGCTGCCGCCGGAGCTGATCGGCACGCACATCGGGCCGCAGCGCTCGCACACCACGCACCGCGTGCACGACCTGGGTTTCCGGGCGGTCACCGCGCTGTTCGGCCACCAGGGCATCGAGTGGGACATCACCGCGATCGACGCGACCGAGCGGGCCGAGCTCGCCGCCTGGGTGGCGCTGCACAAGCGGCTGCGCCCGCTGCTGCACGGCGGCCGGGTGGTCCGGGTCGACCACCCGGACCCGGCCGTGCAGGCCCACGGCGTGGTCGCCCACGACCGCGACCACGCGGTGTACGCGGTCAGCCGGGTCGCCACCTCGGCGGCGCAGGTGCCGGGCGCGGTGCGGCTCCCAGGGCTGGACCCGGCCCGGCGCTACCGGGTCCGTCCGCCCGCCGAGGCGCCGGAGCCGGCGATGCTGGAGCTGTCCCCGCCGGGCTGGCTGGCCTGGCCGGGCGACGGCATCACGGTGACCGGTTCGGTGCTGACCTCGGTCGGCCTGCAACTGCCGGCTCTGCACCCCGAACAGGCCCTCCTCCTGGAGGTGGTCGCGGCCTGACCCCGCGCCCCACCCCGGTGATCAAGGAGTTTGTGTCACCGCAGGCGTCCGAACGGGACACAAACTCCTTGATCACGCACGAGAGGGTCAGGCGGGGGTGCAGGTCACGGCGGGGGTGGAATTCGTGCCCTGCCAGCTGCCGATGAAGCCGAAGGTGGTGCTCGCGCCCGCGCCGAGGCGGCCGTTGTAGTCGACGTTGCGGGCGGTGTACGCCGACCCGCTGTTGCTGACGCTCGCGTTCCACGCCTGGGTGACGGACTGGCCGTTGGCGTACGTCCAGCGCACCGTCCAGCCGGTGATCGCGGCCGCTCCGGCGGTCACCTTGACCTCGCCCTGGAAGCCGCCCTGCCACGAGTTCGCGACGGTGTAGGTGGCGGTGCAGCCACCGGACGGCGGGGGCGTGGTGGGCGGCGGCGGGGTCGGGCTGACGGTCGGGCTGGTCGTCGGGCTCACGGTGGGGCTGACCGTCGGGCTGGCGGTCGGGGTGGTGCTCGCGTACACCGACGCCTCACGGGAGGTGGCGGCGATGCCGTTGGCGCCGTTGAAGATGCGCTGCCCCCAGCTGGTGAGCTGGGCCGGGTTGAACGACGTGGTCATGTCCAGGTACTCCACGCCGCCGCCGTTGCCGCTCCACGACCAGCCGAGGTAGCCGATGCCGTTGGCCTGGGCGTACGCCATGATGGCGTCCTCGTCCGGGTTGCCGTCGGAGTGGTTGAACCCGAACTCGCCGACCACGATGGGCAGCCCGGCGGTACGGAAGCGGCCCAGGTAGTCGCTGATCTCGGCGGCGGTGTCGAACACGCCGTACATGTGGATGCTGAAGACGGTGTTGCGCTGCGGATCGGCGGCGAACACGGTGCCGGCGTTGTCGCGCATGGTGAACGACCAGTCCTGGCCCCAGTTCGGCGCGTCCACCATGATCGTGTGGGTCAGGCCGGCGGCGCGCAGCCGCTTGATCGCGTTCGACGTGTCGGTGGTCCAGGCGCTGTAGCCCTGGTTGCCGAACGGCTCGTTGCCGATGTTGACGATGACGTACCTCTCCTGGCCCTTGAGCACGTCGGCGATGCTCAGCCAGTAGTCGGTGGCCTTGGCCAGCGTGGTGGCGGCGCCGTCCTCGCCGTACCCGGTGGTGTCGTGCACCTCCAGCACGCAGATCATCCGGTTGCTCTTGCACAGGGAGATCACGTTGGCCACGTCGGCGGCGCTGTTCTTCGTCCAGCGGTCGCCGCTGGACAGCACCACCCGGACGGTGTTCGCGCCGAGCGCCTTGATGTTGGCGAACGAGCTGGTCTGCTGCGGGTACCAGGTGTGCGCGTGGTTGACGCCACGCATGACGAACTCGACACCGTTGGCGTCGTAGAGACGCCCGTTGGAGACGGAGAAGCCGGTGGCCGCCTGGGCCGGCTGCCCGAGGGCGAAGACGGCGGCGAGGGCCGTCAGCAGGGCGGCGCCCGCGACGGAGAGCAGTTTCTTCATGGCTGTCCTCAGGGGAAGGATCCCCCGTGCCCGAGCGGGGGTGCGGTGACGGTGAGAGGGTGGTGGCGACTGAGCCCGGTAGCCGCCGCCCGGTTCCCGAACGGACGCAGGCATCAGCGTAGGACGATGGAAGGCGTGAGGCAACCGGTTAAGCAGGATCAGCCGGGAGGCGACACCGCTTGACGCGCTGTATGAGCTGAACCGGTTAAGAGACGAATGCGAAAGCGGACAGCAGGGTTGACCCGCGCCGGGCGGGGTATCCGGGGACGATCCGCCCGGGAAGGAGACGTGCCATGGTCAACGTCGGTTACACCCTCATGTGCGAGCAGGCCGGCCCGAAGGAACTGGTCGACCACGCCGTACGCGCCGAGGCCGCCGGCTTCGACCATCTGGTCATGTCCGACCACTACTACCCCTGGCTGGAATCGCAGGGCCACTCCCCGTACGCCTGGTCGGTGCTCGGCGCGGTCGCGCACGCCACCAGCCGGGCGGAGCTGATGTCGTTCGTGACCTGCCCGATCCGGCGGTACCACCCGGCCGTGGTGGCGCAGAAGGCCAGCACCATCGGGGTGCTCTCGGACGGCCGCTTCACGCTGGGCCTCGGCGCCGGGGAGAACCTCAACGAGCACGTGGTGGGCGGATGGCCGCACGTGCAGCAGCGGCACGAGATGTTCGAGGAGGCGTTGCAGATCATCCGGCCGCTGCTCAACGGCGAGACGCTGACGTTCTCCGGCAACCACTTCGACGTGCCCGACGCGTACGTCTGGGACCGCCCGGACCGGCCGGTGCCGATGGCGGTGGCCGCGTCCGGGCGACAGTCGGCCACGCTTGCCGCCGAGTACGCCGACGCGATGATCGCCACCGACCCGCTGTCGCACCTGATCGACATGTACGAGGAGGCCGGTGGCGCGGGCCGCCCCCGCTACGGGCAGGTGGCCATCTGCTACGGCCCGGACGAGGACGAGTGCCGCAAGATCGTGCACGACCAGTTCCGCTGGTTCGGCCTGGGCTGGAAGGTCAACGCCGACCTGCCCGGCCCGGAGTCGTTCGAGGCGGCCACCCGGTTCGTCCGGGAGGAGGACGTGGCCGAGGGCATCTCCTGCGGCCCGGACACCGACCGGCACGTCGAGGCGTTCAAGAAGTTCGTCGAGGCGGGCTTCACCCACGTCGCGCTGGTCCAGGTGGGCGGCGACACCCAGCCGATGTTCCTCGACTGGGCCCAGGAGGAGCTGCTGCCCCGGCTGCGGGAGCTGTGACCGCTGAGGAGTTGACGCCATGCGTATCGGGAACACCGAGATCCGGCCCGCCGGGGGCGGGCTCGGCTGCCTGCTGATGATCCTCTTCTCGATCGTCGCCTCGGTGGTGCTCACCGTGCTGCTCAACCTGGTCCTGTAGCACCCGGCCCGGCGCGCTCGGCGGCGGCACCAGAACGGGGTGGCTGCGCCCCCGGCCCACGTACGCCTTCGGTCTGGGCTGGCGCGTCGTTCAGCCGGCCGTGAGGTCCACCTCGGCCAGCACCGGATAGTGGTCCGACGCCGAGTCGGCGTCACCGTCGCGGACCACCCGCACCGCGCGTACCCGGTCGGCCAGCGCCGGGGTGGCGAGCAGATAGTCCAGCCGCATCCCGGCGAACTCGGCGCCGCCGTGCCGGGTCGGCACGGTCCGGCCGCCGGGCTCGTCGCCGCCGGAACGCGGCCACAGGTCCACCAGCCCGGCGTCGAGCAGCCGGGCCACCGCGCGGGTGTCCACGGTACGGCCGTCGCGGCGCAGGTGCCGCCGCCGGTACGGAGTGGCCAGCCCGGCCAGCCGGGCGGTGTGGTCGACGGTGGGCTCCAGCGTGTTCAGGTCCCCGGCCAGCAGCGCCAGCTCTCCCCCGGTCCGCCGCAGCGCGGCGGCGAGCCAGTCCGCCTCCATCCGCCGCCGCCCACCCGAGTAGGGGTACAGGTGCGTGCTCAGCACGGTCAGCGGTCCCGCGCCGGTGGCGACCTGCACCCGGGCGGCGGCGTGGTGGAACGGGCGGCGGACCCGGCCGGCGCGCAGCACCCGCAGCGGCGGGCGGACCAGCACCGCCACCGGCTGGCCGAGACAGGACCGGGCCAGGTACGCCGCCATCCCGAGCCGCTCGGCCAGCCCGCCCAGCGTGGCGTCCATGCCGCGCAGCTCCTGCAACGCCAGCACGTCGGGGCGCTGCGCGGTGACGACCGAGACGATCCGGTCCCGGCGGTCGGCGCCGCCCGCGTCCCGCCCGCCGGTCCGGATGTTCCAGGTCATCACCCGCAGCATCGGCTCAGTCCGGCCGCGCGGCCTTGGCCAGCTCGTCGTCCAGCTCGTCCACCTGTTCGGACTCGATCGCCGGCTGGTTGCCCTCGTCCACGTCGGCGTTCGGCTTGATCACCCAGTACAGCAGCGACAGCCAGAGCGCGCCGAGCAGGATCGCGCCCATGAAGTCGGTCGGGTGGTGCATGCCCCGGTACATCCGGGAGGTGGCCACGCCGACCGGCATCAGCACGGCCATGCCCACGAACAGCCACCGCCACCACCTGTCGGTACGCGGGAACACGATGACCGCCATGGCCGCCCAGAGGCAGATGGTGGCCGCGATGTGCCCCGAGGGGAACGACGAGGTGGGCATCTGCCCGTCCAGGTTCTCCACCGGCGGCCGGGGCCGGTCCACCACCCGGGCGCTGGCCAGGAACAGGCTCAGCTCGCCGAACATCGCCAGCACCACGTACAGCACCGGCCGCCAGCGCCGCCACACGGCCAGCACGATCGGGCAGAACACCAGCGACACCAGCAGGATGGCGTGCGTGTCGCCGAACTTGCTCCACCACCAGCTCAGGTCGGTGAGCGCGTCGGTGTGCCGCTCGGCGAACCAGCGCGGCACCTTCGTGTCGAGCGTGTCGAAGAACGTGCCCTTGGCGTGGTAGCTGACGAACATGCCGAACGCGTAGAGCGCGCCGAAGACGAGCACCCAGCCGACCAGCAGCTCGGCCACCGCGGAGCGGGGGTGCTCCAGCACCTTCTCCTCGTCCGGCGCGAGCGCCAGCTCCTCGCCCGCCTCCGGTTCCAGGCCCTCGCGCAGCGGCGGCACCGGCCGGCCGCGCTCGCGCCGCCACAACCGGAAGGCGTACGCGGTGACGCCCAGCCAGGCCGCGCCGAGCAGCCAGCCGCCGATCACGTCGGAGACGAAGTGCACGCCCAGCGCGATCCGGGTCAGCCCGACCAGGAAGACCAGCACGGCGGCGACGGCGATGGCGGGCTTGCGCCAGCGCGGCGACATGGCCGGCAGGAACACCAGCAGCAGCGCCCCGTACGCGACGAACGAGCCGAGCGCGTGCCCGCTGGGGAAGCTGTTGCCGGGGGCGTCGGCGATCGGCACGTCCACCACCGGGCGCAGCCGGCCGACGAGCGCCTTGAGCGACGGGTCGAGGATCAGCCCGCCCACGCCGGTGACGATCAGGTAGACCGCCAGCCGGGACTGGCGGCGGATCAGCAGACCCACCACCGCGATGGTGACCAGCCAGATCAGCACCGGCCGGCCGCCCAGGTCGGTGATCGCCTGGAGCACCGTGACCAGCGGGCCGTGCGGCGCCACCAGGCCGTTGAACCACTCGGCCGCCGCATGATCGGCGTCGCGCAGCGGGCTCCAGCGGAACCGGACGAGCATCAGGAGCAGCCCGAACCCGACTCCCGCACCGGCCACGGCGAGCAGGCCCGCCAGACTCCGCTCGGCGAAATGGCCCAGCGGCCGGCGCCCGGCTTCCTTGACCGCGGTCACACCGCACCTCCCTCGTTCCTCTGCGAGGCGCGCTGTACCCGATCGGCGTGTCCCGTACACGCCGGACCGGCGCGGCGTCAGAGCGAGGTCATCTCACCGGTGTCGAACAGGTCCTCGCGGTGCGCCTCCGGCTGCCACAGATCCGGCTGGGCCGGCTCCTCCACGCCGATGCGCATCGCCTCCAGCTGGGCGGCGAAGGCCAGCCCGCCGAAGAGCGCCATGCCGGTGAGGTTGGCCCAGAGCAACAGCGCCATCATGCCGGTCAACGCGCCGTAGGTCTGGCCGAATCCGCCGCTGTACTTCACGTAGGCGGCCAGCAGCAGGCTGGCCAGCCACCAGATCGCGATGGCGATGGCCGCGCCGAAGACGAGCCAGGACAGGCCGGGCTGCCGGCGTCGCGGCGCGTGCCGGAACAGCACCGCGACGGCGATCACCGTCAGGCCGAGGCTCAGCGGCCAGCGGATCACGTCCCATCCGGCCATCGCGGCGTCGCCCCACTCGTAGTGCCGCCGTACCGACTCGCCCATCGCCCGGCCGCCGACCAGGATGAGGAAGCCGGCCAGCGCGGGTACGCCGGCGACCACCGCGAGGACCGTGGCGCGCAGGTACTTGGCCAGCGCCGGGCGGTCCCGCTCGACGCCGTAGATCCGGTTCGCGCCCCGCTCGATCTGCGCCATCGTGGTGGTCAGCGCGACCAGCCCGGTGAGCAGGCCGAGGGTCAGCGCCAGCTCGCCGGCGTCCTCGCTGCGCTCGCTGTCGGTCAGCAGGTCCTGCACCATCGCCTCGCTCTGGCCGGGCGTGATGGCCAGTACGGTGTCCGCGACGACCTTGCCGCCCTCGTCCACCCCCAGGTCGGTGATCAGGCCGGTGAGCGCGATCAGGAACGGCACCACCGCCAGGCAGAGCTGCAACCCCAGCGCCCGGGAGTGGCTGAATCCGTCGCCGTAGCGGAACCGGACGAACGCGTCCCGCAGCAGGCACCAGCCGCCGTGCCGGCGCAGCGTGTGCCAGGCGTCGTCGGCGGACAGCTCGTTCTCGGTCATCAACCGGGTCTCGGGGACCAGCTTGGTGCTACTCACGGCGGGCCTCCTCGACCAGGTGCTCGCCGCGCTCGCCGACCGCGTCGGCGTCCACCGCCAGGTCGGGGTGCTCCTCGGGGCGCGGTACGCAGAGCCAGAGCGACTCGGGGCGGATGGTGGCCTTCAGCGAGCGGCCCGGCTCGATCAGGTCGCCGTCGAGCTGCCGGGGCTGCGCCCGGGTGCTGGTGATCTCGACCGAGCGGGCCCGGAACACCTCCATCCGGGGCACGCTGTCGCGGCGGCGCAGCACCGCCCAGCCCATGGCGAGCCAGTGACGCAGCGCGCGCGGTGTCAGCACCGCCACGTCGAGCCAGCCGTCGTCCGGCTCGGCGTCGGTGAGCAGGCGTACCCCGCCCTGCAGGCGCCCGACGTTGGCGACCAGGACCGACCGGGCCCGGCGGCGCAGCGGCGGGCGGCCGTCGATGCGCACCGAGACCCGCATCGGCCGGTCGCGCAGGTGGCGGGCGGCGCCCATCAGGTACGCCGGCCAGCCGATCCGCTTCTTGGTGGTCTCGGAGGTGGAGTCGAGCATCTGGGCGTCGAAGCCCATCCCGGCCATCACCGCGAAGCACTGGTCGCCGACCACGCCGACGTCGAGGCGGCGCATCCCGCGTTCGACGGCGACCTGGAGCCCGGCGGCCAGGTCGTTCGAGAGGCCGAGGTTGGCGGCGAGGAGGTTTCCGGTGCCCTGGGGCAGCACCGCCAGCGCCACGTCGGTGCCGGCCAGCGCGGTCACGCACGCCATCACCGTGCCGTCGCCGCCGCAGGCGAAGACGACCTCCGCGCCCGCCTTCACCGCCTGTTCCGTCTGCCCGCGGCCCGGGTCCTCGACTGTCGTCTCGTACCAGGTCGGGGCCGGCCAGCCGGCGGCGGCGAGCGCGCCCTCCACGGTCCGGCGGAACTCGTCCAGGTCGGCCACCTTGACCGGGTTGACCACCACTGCCGAGCGCGGGGTGCGGTTCTCCGCGTTCACCGGGCGCTTGTCGTCTGCACCGTCCACGGCGTCAGTGTGCAGGACACGGGGCGTGACGGCGACCCGGCGCAGCGGGACGTTGCGATGACCGCAAACAGGTTTGAAAACCGGGTACGGGTCAGGCGGCCTCGCGCAGCGCCGTGTCGATGCGGCGTCGCAGGTCGTCGATGTCCACCCCGGCCTCGGTGAGCACCGCGGCGGCCAGGCCGTCGCCCTCGCGCAGCAGGCCGAGCAGGATGTGTTCGGTGCCGATGTGCCGGTGGCGCAGCCGCAGCGCCTCGCGCAGCGACAGCTCCAGCACCTTCTTGGCGCGGGGCGAGAACGTGCCGTGGTGCGTCCCGCGACGCCACCACCGGCGCGGGCGCGGGGTCGCCTCACGCAGCGCGTCCGGGCCGAAGGACTCCTCGATCCGGGCCACTATCGCGGCGAGGTCGATGCCGATCTCGCGCAGTGCCGCGGCGTCCGCCGCGCCGAGCCCGTCCACGCCCTGCGCGGTGTGGCGGGCCACCGCGGCGCGCAGGGCGTCGGCCTCGACGCCACCGGCCGCGAGCAGCCGTACCGCCAGGTTGTCGCGGTCGGCGAGCACGCCCAGCAGCAGGTGCTCGGTGCCGACCGGCCGCCGTCCCTCGGTGCGGGCCTCGTCGAGCGCGTGGTGCACCACGGCACGGGCCCGGTCGGTGAATCGTTCGAACATCACGCCTCCCAGCTGTCGCGTACCGCCGGTCGCCCGGCGTGCTTCTTGTGGACCGCCTGCCGGCTGACCTCGAGGGCGTCGGCGATCTCCTGCCAGGACCAGCCCTGTCGCCGGGCGTTGTCCACCTGGATCACCTCCAGCCGCTCCAGCAGCCGGCGCAGGGCGAGCACGGCACGCAGGCCGACCTTGGGGTCGGTGCTGCCGGCCGCCGCCGCGAGTTCCGTCGCCTGACTCATGCTGTCAATGTAGGTTGACAGCACGACGGGTGTCAACCCTGGTTGACACCCGCCGTGGCCTGCCACCCGCGGCCCGCGGCGGTGCTACGGTCCGCTGGTGTTCCGCCGCCGTCCGCTGGACCGGCCGGTCGAGCCCGCGCGCCGGCTCACCGCCGGCCGCCTCACCCTGGAGATCGCCGGGGGCAGCGTCGTCGGGCACCGCTACCCGGAGAACTACGACGTGCTGCACGTCGACCCGGAGCTGCCGCTGGCGGTGGTCTGCGACGGCATGGGCGACGGCGAGGGCAGCCGGATCGCCGGCACCACCGCCGCCGAGACGTTCGTGGCGCGGGTCCGCGCCGACTGGCCCGCCGTCGGCCCCACCGGGCTGCGCGCCGCCGTCGCCGAAACCCAACGGCGGGTACGCCAGGCCGGAGCGGCGCAGCCCGGCCTGACCGGATGCACGCTCACCGCGCTCGTCGTCCAGCCCGACGGCGACCAGGGCTGGCTGGTCCAGCTCGGCGACTCGCGGGCGTACCGGCTGCGCGACGGGCTGCTGGAGCTGGTGACGGTCGACCACACCATGGCCTGGCTGGGTCTGCTGCACGGCTGGTGGCCGCCGGACTCGCCGGAGGCGGCCCGGGCCCGCTACCAGCTGCTGCGCTACGTCGGACACCCGGACCGGCCCGAGCCGGACCTGCTCGCCGTGCCGCTGCGCCGGGGCGACACCTGGCTGCTGTGCACCGACGGGGTCAGCGACCAGCTCGGCTACCACCGGCTGCGCGACCTGCTCGCCGCCCGGCGCGACCCGGCGCGCACCGCCGAGGCCCTGCTCGCCGCCAGCCTCGACGAGGGCGGCGAGGACAACGCCACAGTCGTCGTGCTGCGCGTCCACCCCGCCCTGCCCGCCCCGCGCTGACCGCCGGTTTCCGCCGACCCGGTCCGGCGCACCCGGTCCCGCGACTACGGTGAGTGAAAAGCGGGGTCGGGAGGTGAGCCGGGGTGGCCGCACCCAGCCACGGTTCGGTGGTGGTCGGCGTGGGCCGGTCGGCGGAGGATCTGGCGGTGGTCCGCACCGCCGCCGCCGAGGCCGCCGCCCACCACCGGCCGCTGCATCTGCTGCACGCGTTCAACTGGGCCGCGACGCCCGGGCCCGCCCCGGCCGGCGGTACCCGCACGGACGCGGAGAACCTGCTGGAGGCCGCCGGGCAGGCAGCCGCCGAGTGCGCGCCGGAGGTGCCGGTCAGCGGCGAGATCGTCGAGGGCTCACCGGTCGAGGCGTTGTTGCGGGCCGCCGACACCGCGTTCCTGATCGCGCTCGGTGACGGCGGCATGTCGACCCGCCCACACTCGGTACCCACCGACACGCCGGCCGTGGAGGTGGCCGCCCGGGCGGGCTGCCCGGTGCTGGTCGGCCGCGCCGAGCCGGCCCCGCCCGGACCGTTGGTCGTCGGCTTCGACGGGTCGGCCAGCTCCCGCGCCGCACTCGGATACGCCTTCGACTGCGCGGAGAGCCGCGGCGCCCGCCTGCTCGCCGTCCGGGTGATCGAGCCCGGGTGCGGCGACGGCGACGACGGGCTGCTGGAGGAGGCGGTGAACCGGCACGCCGTCCGGCACCCCCGGGTCACCACCGACTGCCTCACCGTCCACGGTGAGCCGACATCCGTCCTGCTCGACCGGTCCCGCGCGGCGCAGCTCGCAGTCGTCGCCGCCCGGGGCGACGGGCCGGTACGGTCGACTCTGGGCGCGGTCAGCCAGTCCCTGCTCTACCATTCGCCGGCCCCGCTGATCGTCGTACGGGGACTCGACACGGGCGCCGGGGACGGATCGTGACGCCCACCCGAGGCGGGACCTACGGCCCTGACCGGCGGCCCCGGACCGGGGCGAAGCTGAACCCGCCGGGGAAGAAGACGTGGTCCCCGAGTGGCAGCAGATCCCGAGCCACGAGAGGCTAAGGCAGCATGGACACCGCGGTGAACCTGCACAGCCCCCTGACCGAGGACGAGTTGCGCCGGCTGGACGCCTACTGGCGGGCGGCGAACTACCTGACCGTCGGCCAGATCTACCTGCTCGACAATCCGCTGCTGCGCGAACCGCTCAGACCCGAGCACGTCAAGCCGCGCCTGCTGGGCCACTGGGGCACCAGCCCCGGGCTCAACCTGCTCTACACGCACCTCAACCGGGTCATCGTCGACCGGGACCTGTCCGCCATCTTCGTCACCGGTCCCGGCCACGGCGGCCCGGCGCTGGTCGCGAACACCTGGCTGGAGGGCACCTACAGCGAGCTGTACCACCACATCCCCCGCGACGAGACCGGCATGCAGCGGCTGTTCCGCCAGTTCTCCTTCCCGGGCGGGATCCCGAGCCACGTGGCGCCGGAGGTGCCGGGTTCGATCCACGAGGGCGGCGAGCTGGGGTACGCGCTGAGCCACGCGTACGGCGCCGCGTTCGACAACCCGGACCTGCTGGTGGCCTGCGTGATCGGCGACGGCGAGGCGGAGACCGGCCCGCTGGCCGGGAGCTGGCTGTCGAACGTGTTCCTCAACCCGGCCCGCGACGGCGCGGTGCTGCCGATCCTGCACCTCAACGGCTACAAGATCGCCAACCCGACCGTGCTGGACCGGATCCCCCGTGCGGATCTGCGCGAGATGATGCGCGGCTTCGGCTACCAGCCGTACGTGGTGGAGGGCGACGACCCGGCGACAGTGCACCAGTCGCTCGCCGCCACGCTGGACCGGGCGGTCGACGAGATCGGCGAGATCCAGCGCCGCGCCCGCTCCGGCGGACGCGTGGAACGCCCGCGCTGGCCGATGATCGTCCTGCGTACGCCGAAGGGCTGGACCGGGCCGTCCCGGGTCGACGGCAAGCAGGTCGAGGGCACGTTCCGCGCCCACCAGGTGCCGATCTCCGGCGTCCGGGACAACCCGGAGCACCTGGCCGAGCTGGAGCGCTGGCTGCGCAGCTACCGTCCGGAGGAGCTGTTCGACGCCACCGGCGGCCCGGTCGCCGAGGTGGCCGACCTGCCGCCGACCGGTGACCGCCGGATGAGCGCGAACCCGGTGGCCAACGGCGGCCGGCTGCTGCGCGACCTGGAGCTGCCCGACTTCCGCGACTACGCGGTCGACGTGCCGAAGCCGGGCGAGCCGATGGCCGGCGCGACCGGTGTGCTCGGCCCCTGGGTCCGCGACGTGATCGCGCGTAACCCGGAGACGTTCCGCCTGTTCGGCCCGGACGAGGTCGCCTCGAACCGGCTCGGCGCGGCGTTCGAGGTGACCGGCCGCGCGTTCATCGGCGCGGAGGTGCCCGGTGACGACCATCTCTCCCCCGACGGCCGGGTGATGGAGGTGCTCTCCGAGCACCTGTGCCAGGGCTGGCTGGAGGGCTACCTGCTGACCGGCCGACACGGCATCTTCACCAGCTACGAGGCGTTCATCCACATCGTCGACTCGATGGTCAACCAGCACGCCAAGTGGCTGAAGGTGACCCGGGGCATCCCGTGGCGGGAGCCGGTGGCCTCGCTGAACTACCTGCTGTCCAGCCACGTGTGGCGGCAGGACCACAACGGCTTCTCGCACCAGGACCCGGGCTTCATCGACCACGTAATGAACAAGAAGGCCGAGGTGGTCCGCGTCTACCTGCCGCCGGACGGCAACACGCTGCTGTCCACCATGGACCACTGTCTGCGCAGCCGGCAGTACATCAACGTGGTGGTGGCCGGCAAGCAGCCCGCGCCGAACTGGCTGACCATGGACGAGGCGATCCAGCACTGCCGCCGCGGCCTGGGCATCTGGGACTGGGCCAGCACCGACGACGGCGTCGAGCCGGACGTGGTGCTCGCCTGCGCCGGCGACGTGCCGACGCTGGAGACGCTCGCCGCTGTCGACCTGCTGCGCCGGCACCTGCCGGACCTGAAGGTGCGGGTGGTCAACGTGGTCGACCTGATGCGCCTGCAACCGCCGTCGGAGCACCCGCACGGCCTGCCGGACAACGAGTTCGACACCATCTTCACCCGCGACAAGCCGGTCATCTTCGCCTACCACGGCTACCCGTGGCTGATCCACCGGCTCACCTACCGCCGGACCAACCACGAGAACCTGCACGTACGCGGCTACAAGGAGGAGGGCACCACCACGACGCCGTTCGACATGGTGATGCTCAACGACCTGGACCGCTTCCACCTGGTCATCGACGTGATCGACCGGGTACCTGGGCTGCGGTCGCGGGCCGCGCACCTGCGTCAGGACATGGTGGACGCCCGCCAGTCCTGCCGCGACTACACCCGGCGCTACGGCGAGGACGACCCCCGCGTCGCCGAGTGGCGCTGGGTCCGCGAGAACGATCCGGCGGTAAGGAGTGGCGAATGAACGAGGAGATCCTCGTCGGCTACGACGGCTCCCCTGACGCGGCTGTCGCCCTGAACTGGGCGCTGGACGAGGCGGGCCGCTCGGGCTGGCCGGTGCGGCTGGCGTACGTCTTCGAGTGGTTGACGGTGACCGGCTGGATCGGTCCCGGGGTGGCCCCGGGGGTGTGGCCGGACGAGGCCGCCCGCCGGCAGGTCGAGGAACTGGTCCGCAAGGCGGCGGCGGACGCCGCCGCCGACCGGCCCGGCCTCACCGTGCACGGCGAGGTGTTCGACGGCCCGCCCGCGCTGGTGCTGCAGGAACGGTCCGCCGAGGCCGGGATGCTGGTGCTCGGCAGCCGCGGCCACGGCGGCTTCGGCGGGCTGCTCGCCGGCTCCACAGCGGTCTCGGTGACAGCGCACGCCCACTGCCCGGTGGTGGTGGTCCGCGACGGTCAGGCCGCCACGTCCGGGCCGGTGGTGGTCGGCTCGGACGGCTCGGAGACGGCGCTGCGGGCGCTCGGCTTCGCGGTCGAGCGGGCCGCCCAGCGGGACGTGCCGCTGCGGGTGCTGCGGGCCTGGGAGCGGCCCGGCGACAGGTGGGTGCCGCCGGGCTTCGACCCGGAGGAGACCGCCGCCGCCGAGCGGGCCGCTGCCGAGGCGGAGCTGGCCACCTGGCGGGAGAGCTTCCCCGACGTGCCGATGGAGGTCGAGGCCGTTCCCGGCAGCCCGTCGGCGCTGCTGGTGGAGGCGAGCCGGTCGGCGCAGCTCGTGGTGGTCGGCAGCCGGGGCCGCGGCGGGTTGCGCGGCATGCTGCTCGGCTCGGTCAGCCAGCAGCTCATCCAGCACTCGCACTGCCCGGTCGCCGTGGTACGCGAGCGCTGACCAGACGGGCGCGCTTGGCTCGTGGAGCACCTGCCGCGAGGACGGTGGTCAGCGGCCGGGCGCGGTCGAGCCGTCCTCCGGGTTGAGCGAGAAGTAGTCCTCCTCCTCCTGGGCGAGGTGCAGGCGCAGCACCGCGTCCAGGCCGTAGAGCGCGGCGAGCAGATCCGGCACCTCGTCACGGCGCAGCCGCCCGTCCGGCTGCGCCGTGAGATGCCCGCCGATCCGCTCCACCAGCCGCACGATCTCCACGTGCGCCCGGCTCATCGTGGAGGTCGCCTCGTCGCTGCCGAGCGGCCCGGCCAGCGCCGGGTACAGCTGCCGGTCCTCGGCCGCCTCGTGCGGCAGCACCTCGTCGACCAGACGCCGGTGCACCTCCCGCAGCGCCGGCAGGCACGCCGGGTCGTCCGGTCGGGTCGCCACCATGTCGGCGGTGTCCCGCAGCCGGGCCAGCACGTCCCGGATGCCACCGTGCTCGCCCGCGTACCTGTCGATCAGCTCCGCCGTGTGCGGGGGCAGGTCCCGCCGCCGCAGGCCACCGCCGAGCGCGCGCAGCGCATTGAGGATCACCAGGACGTCGATGCCCTCCTGCAGGAACGCGCCGGCCACCGGGGGCAGCCGGCCGGCGGCCGCCACCAGCATCGCCAGCACCGCCAGGCCCATCCCGACGGTGGCGCTCTGCACCGCGATGCGGCGGGCGTACCGGGCGATCTCGACCGCGTCCGCGAGCCGGTCCAGGCGGTCCACGGTGAGCACCGCGTCGGCCACGTCGGCCGAGGCGGTCGCCCCGGTCGCGCCCATCGCCACCCCGACGTGCGCCTCGGCCAGCGCGGGCGCGTCGTTCACGCCGTCGCCGACCATCACTGTCACCGCCTGCGCCGACTCCTCGCGTACCCGCTCGGCCTTCTCCTGCGGCGAGCAGCGCGCGATCACGTCGTCCACGCCCACGATCTGCGCCACCTGGCGGGCCGTGCCCGGACGGTCGCCGGTCACCATCACCAGCCGGGTCAGGCCCGCCTCGCGCAGCCGCCGCACGGTCCGCCGGGCGTCCGGGCGCACCGGGTCCTCCAGCAGGATCGCGCCCAGCGGCCCGTGGTCGTCGCTGACCCAGACCGCGGAACGCCCGGCCCGTTCGGCGCGCTCACCGAGCCGGCCCGCCCACTCCGGCGGCTCGCCCGCGAACTGCCCGACGTGCACCGTCCGCCCGTCGACGCGCCCGCTCACGCCGTGCCCCGGCTCCTCGGTGACATCGGTCGGCTCGGCCAGCGGCAGCCCGCGCTCGCGGGCCTGCCGGACCAGCGCGGCGGCCAGCACGTGCGGGGAGAGCTGCTCGACCGAGGCGGCCAGCCGCAGCACCTCGTCCCGGTCGCCGCCCGGCGCCACCACCACCTCGGCCGCCCGGGGCCGCCCGGCGGTGAGCGTCCCGGTCTTGTCCAGCAGCAGCGTACGAGCGCGGCCGAGCTGCTCCAGCGAGCCACCGTCACGCACCAGCACGCCGCGCCGGGCCACCCGGGACAGGCCGGACACCACGGCGATCGGGGTCGCCAGCAGCAGCGGGCACGGGGTGGCCACCACGAGCACCGCCACCGCCCTGGTGAACTCGCCGGACAGCAGCCATGCCAGCCCCGCCAGCACCAGCGTGAACGGCACGAACGCGGCGGCGTACCGGTCGGCGAGCCGTACCATCGGCGCCTTGCGGGCGGTGGCCTCGCCGGCCAGGCGGACGATGCCGGCGTAGGTGCTCTCCGCCGCGTTGCGGCGGGCCCGCAGCCCGAACCCGGCGCCCGCGTTGACCACCCCGCTGGCGACCTCGTCGCCCGCCGCGCGGGTGACCAGCTGCGACTCGCCGGTGACCACCGACTCGTCGAGCGTGGCCGCCTCCTCGACCACGCCGTCGACAGGCACCACGTCGCCCGGCCCGACCACGAGGCGGTCCCCCACCTCGACGCGGTCCAGCGGCACCACCTCGATCCCGCCGTCCGGGGTCCGCCGCCGCGCCTGCCGGGGCGCGCGTTCCAGCAGCGCCCGCAGGTCACGGGTGGCGCGGCGCTGGGCGTACTCTTCCAGCGCCCGCCCGGTCGCGACCATCACCGCGATCACGGCGCCGGCCAGGAACTCCCGCACCAGCAGCGCGCCGAGCAGCGCCAGCACCGCGATGACGTCCACGCCGAACTGCCGCAGCCAGAGCTGGCGCAGCGTGGTCCAGGCGGCCGGGACGAGCGCGACCACCGTGACCGCCGCCCAGACCAGCCGGGCGGCGTCGTGCGCGCCCACGAACCACAGCGCCGCCCCGGCCAGCACGGCCGCGGTGAGCAGCACCAGCGGCGCCCACTCGGCCCACGCCCACCGCCGGGCACGGGCCGGCTGCTCGGGTACGCACTCGCGTGGTTCGCTTCCCACGTGTGGATCGTCTCAGCCGGACGTGGGGCGGGCGGGCCGACACGGGTAATCCGGGGGATGGAACGGCGTCCCCACCCGGGCGTGGGGCACGATGGGGAAAACAGGAAAGGTCGTGACGATGAGCCACGAGACGCCGGCCGGCGATCGCCCGTTGACCACCGCGCTCGCGGAGGCCGCCGGAATGGCCGGCCACGCTCCCTCGGTGCACAACACGCAGCCGTGGCACTGGACGGTCCTGCCCGACGCGCTGGAGCTGCGGGTGGTACGCGAACGGCACCTCAGCGCCATGGACCCGGAGGGTCACCTGCTGGTGGTGAGCTGCGGCGCCGCGCTGCACCACGCCCGGGTGGCGCTGGCCGCCGAGGGCTGGACCCCGGTGGTGGAGCGGCTGCCCGACCCGGCCGAACCCGACCTGCTGGCCCGGATCACCAGCCTGAAGCACACCGGCGCCGACCCCGACGCCATGCGCGTCGTGCAGTGCATGCAGGTCCGGCACACCGACCGGCGGCCGGTCAGCGACGAGCCGATCCCGACCGCCGCGCTCGATGACATCGACCGGGCCGCCACCCGCGAAGGCGTGAACCTGCAACTGCTCGACGACACCCAGAAGATCCAGCTCGCCGCCGCCGCCCAGCAGGCCGCCGCCGTCGAGGCGGACAGCCCGGAACTGCGCGAGGAACTGGCGTACTGGACCAGCCGGGCCGGCACCGGCACCGGGCTGCCGCCGGAGGTGCTGCCCGAGCAGGCCCCCCAGACGACCGTTCCGGCCCGCGACTTCGGCCGCGCCGGATCGCTGCCGATCGGCCCCGGCCACGACAAGACCGCCGTGTACGGGATCCTCTGGGGCGCCGACGACGAGCTGATGAGCTGGCTGCGCGCCGGTGAGGCGCTTTCCGCCGCCTGGCTCACCGCCACCCGGCACGGGGTGTCGCTGGTGCCGCTGTCCGGCGTGGTGGAGGTCGAAGGCACCCGCGAGGTGCTGCGCCAGATGCTCGCCGGCCTGGGGTTCCCGTACATCAGCATGCGGCTGGGTGTGGCCGACCCGAACCACGCCGGCCCGCCGCACACCCCCCGGCTGGACGTCGCGCAGACCGTCGACACCTCGGCGGTCCGCGACCGGCTCACCTGACCGGTCTCGATCAGGGCGGCCGCCGGGCGATACCATCGCCCGGTGGCCGCCGCACCCCAGCCCCAGCACGAGCACGTCGCGCCGTCGCTCGGGCTGACCCCGCTGTCCCGCGTCCGCCTGGACGAACTGCTCCAGGAGATGCTCGACCGCGTCGGCGAGGTGGTGACCAGCCGGGAGCGGCTCCGGGCGCTGCTGGACGCCGTCGTCGGCATCGGTTCCGACCTCGACCTGCGCAGCACGCTGCAGCGGATCGTGCAGTCGGCGTGCGAGCTGGCCGGCGCCCGCTACGGCGCGCTGGGCGTGATCGGCCCCGACCGGATGCTGCACGACTTCATCGTCCACGGCATCAGCCCCGAACTGCACGCGAAGATCGGCGAGCTGCCGCACGGCCGCGGCGTGCTGGGCCTGCTCATCGACGAGCCGAAGCCGGTACGCATGCCGGACATCACCAAGCACCCCAACTCGTACGGCTTCCCGCCGCACCACCCGCCGATGCACAGCTTCCTCGGCGTGCCGGTGCGCATCCGCGACCACGTCTGGGGCAATCTCTACCTGGCCGAGAAGCAGGGCGCCGCCGAGTTCACCGAGGACGACGAGGAGATCGTGGTGGCGCTGGCCGCCGCGGCCGGCGTGGCGATCGAGAACGCCCGCCTCTACGCGCTGGCGCACCGGCGCGAACGCTGGCTCGCCGCCGCCGCCGAGATCACCTCGGTGCTGCTCGGCGAGGTACGCCGTACCGACGCGCTGACGCTGGTGGCCCGCCGCGCCCGCGAGGTCGCCGAGGCCGAGCTGGCGCTGGTGCTGCTCTACGACGAGGACGAGGCGCAGTTCACCGTCGAGGTGGTCGACGGCGCCGACCCGGTCACCCGGGAACTGGTCGGCGCGGTGCTGCCGGCCGCCGAGACCAGTTTCGCCGCGTCCGCCACGTCGGGCCGGCACGACCAGGTGGAGAACCTCGCCGCCGCGGCGCCCTGGCCCCGGCCCGTGGTCGCCGGCCCGGCAGTGGTCTCCCCCCTCGCCGCCGCCGACACGCTGCACGGCGTCCTGGTGATCGGCTACCGGCCCGACCACGGCCCCGCCGCCGACGACGACCTCGCGCTGCTGGCCAGCTTTGCCGGGCAGGCCGCGCTGGCCATGGAACGGGCCCGCGGGCAGGAGGAGCGGGAACTGCTGGTGGTCCTGGAGGACCGCGAACGCATCGCCCGCGACCTGCACGACGTGGTGATCCAGCGGCTGTTCGCCACCGGTCTGCAACTGCAGAGCGGCGCGATGAACGCCCGCCCCGAGGCCGCCAAGCGGATCAACCAGGCGGTCGACGACCTGGACGCCACCATCCGCGACATCCGCCGCACCATCTTCGAGCTGCGCACCCCGATGAGCGCGGCGCTGCGCACCGAGATCCGCGAGGCCATCGAAGTGGCCGCCGAGTCGCTCGGCTACCGGCCCGACCTGGAGCTGGTCGGCCCGATCGACAGCGCCGTGCCGGACGAGCTGCGCGGCGAACTCACCGCCGTGCTGCGCGAGGCGCTGTCCAACGCGGTACGCCACGCGCAGGCCGACCGGGTGTCGGTGCGCGTACGCGTCGACTCCGGCCGGGTCGAGATCACCGTCACCGACGACGGGATCGGCTGCGACCCGGAGGCGGCCCGCAGCGGTCTGGTCAACCTGCGGGAGCGGGCCGAGCGGCTGGGCGGCGAGTTCTCGCTGCGCCGGGCCGAGCCGCGCGGCACCGAGGTGCGCTGGAGCGTCCCGCTCGGCTGAGGCGGCGTCAGGTGTTCTTGCCGAGCAACCGGGTCGCCAGCACCGCCGCCTGGGTGCGCCGCTCCAGGCCGAGCTTCGCCAGCACGCTGGAGACGTAGTTCTTCACCGTCTTCTCGGCCAGGAACATCTTCCCGGCGATCTCCCGGTTGGTGAGCCCCTCCGCCACGTACTCCAGGATCCGCCGCTCCTGCTCGGTGAGCGACTTCAGCTCCCGGGGCTGCTCCACGCCGCTGCGGATGCGCTCCAGCACGCGGGTGGTGATCGCCGGGTCGAGCAGGGACTGCCCGGCCGCCACCCGGCGGACCGCGTCCACCAGGTCGGTGCCGCGGATCTGCTTGAGCACGTACCCGGCGGCGCCCGCCATGATCGCCGCGAACAGCGCCTCGTCGTCCTCGTACGAGGTGAGGATCAACCCCTTGATCGAGGAGTCCACGGCGCGGACGTCCCGGCACACGTCGATGCCGTTGCCGTCGGGCAGCCGGGCGTCGAGGATCGCCACGTCGGGGCGCAGCGCGGGGATGCGGCGCGCCGCCTCCTGGGCCAGGCCGGACTCGCCGACCACCTCGATGTCGCCGCTGCTCTGCAGCAGGTCGGCAAGGCCACGACGGACGACCTCGTGGTCGTCGAGCAGGAACACCCGGATCATCAGTCCTTTCTACCCGCTTTCCCGCGTCAGTAGCACGGGTCGAAAGTCCCGTCCTGCACGCGCCGGCCGGGACCGACGGCCGGGCCCAGGTGGGGACCTCCGGCCCTGCTCACCGCGCCGCCCGCTGACGCACCGTAGTGGTGTACCGGACGGGGGAGCCGGCGCCGCACGAGAGGGAGCACCACCATGACGACCGAATACACCACCGCGGACCTGCGGGCCGCGGTCGCCGACGCGGTCCGGGCGCCGTCGCTGCACAACACCCAGCCGTGGCGGTTCCGGGTGGTCGACGGCGGCATCGAGGTGTCCGTCGACCCGCTGCGCGGCCTGCCCGCCACCGACCCGACCGGCTGGGGCGCGCGCATGGCGGCCGGCGCGGCGCTGTTCAACCTGCGGCTCGCGCTCGCCGTGGCGGGCACCCCGGCCACGGTGCGGCTGCGCCCGTACCCCTCCGACCCGGACGTCGTGGCCCGGCTCGTGCCGGACGTGCCGCGCCGCCCCACCCCGACCGAGCAGAGCCTGTACGGGGCGATCAGCCGCCGGTTCAGCAACCGCGCGCCGTTCTGGCCGGACCCGGTGCCGGCCGAGGCCCGCTGGCGGCTCGGCGAGGCGGCCCGCGCCGAGCAGTGCTGGCTGGAGCTGGTGATCGGCACCAGCGCGGTGAACGCGGTCGCCGAGGTCGCCCGCAGCGCCCACCGGGTGCTGGAACGCGACCCCGCGTACGTGGCCGAGCGGGCCGAGTGGATCCGCTCCGAGCCGGCCCCGGACGGCGTGCCCTCCGGCGCCGGCGGACCGCAGAGCGAGCCGCAGGACCTGCTTCCCCAGCGCGGCTTCGGCGGCCGCAACCGCGCCCCCGGCCGCGACTTCGAGCCGGAGCCGCTCGTCGCGGTGCTCGGCTCGGCCGGCAACACCTCCGCCGACCAGATCCTCGCCGGGCAGGCGTTGCAGCGGGTGCTGCTCACCGCCACCGACGCCGGGCTCAGCGCGTCGATGCTGTCCCAGCCGATCGAGGTGCCGGCCGCCCGGGAGGCGCTGCGGATGTCGCTGGGCCGGTTCGGCACCCCGCAGATGGTGATGCGGATCGGGTACGGCCAGCCGGGCCGCGCCACCCCGCGTCGCCCGGTCGAGGAAGTGCTCGACCTGCCGGTCGTGCCGGCCTGACCCGAACCCCTCCGCGGGTCAGGCCGGCCGCACGGCCCCTTCTGTGCCGGTTCAGGCCGGGAGCGAGGCCAGCAGGGTGGCCTCCCGCTCCGGCGCCAGGCCGACCGGCGCGCGTGTGGGCCGCCCCGCCCGGGCCGGCACCTGCCCCACCTCGCGCAGCCACCGCCAGGTGTCGGCGACCGTCTCGGTCACCGGCCGGCACACCAGCCCCGCCGCGTACGCCCGCTCGACGTTCCGCTCCTGCAACCACCGGTACTCGTGCCCCTGCGGCACCCAGACCGGCAGGTCGTTCCACGGCACCACCCCGGCCGCCAGGATCGGCTCCGGCGGCGTCCACCGCAGCGTCGCGCCCGACCCGGTCGCCGCCACCGCCGCGTCGAGCAGCTCACCCATCGTCGCGTGCCCGGTGCGACCGATCACGTTGTACGCCCCGCCGACGCCCTCGGCACCCCGGTCCAGCAGCCAGGTCGCCAGGTCACGGACGTCCACGTACTGGATCGGCAGGTCACGCGGCCCGGGCGCCAGCACGTCCCCGCCCCGGGCGATCCGGTTCAGCCACCACGGCAGCCGCCCGATGTCCTCCCCCGGCCCGAGGATCAGCCCGGCGCGCACGAGCAGCGCCCGGTCACCGAACACCCGCGTGGCGGCGAGTTCCCCGCCCGCCTTGTTCTCCGGGTAGTCGCCGTCGTCGGCGTCCGGGTCCGCCGCCACCGTAGGCGCCTCCTCGCCGGTGCCGAGCTCGACGGGTGGCGCGTACACCGAGCCGCTGGACACGTAGACGTAGTGCGGCACCGCGCCGACGAGCGCCGACGCCGCGTCCCGGACCACCCGGGGCGCGCCGTCCCAGGTGTCCACCACCAGATCCCACTCGCCGCCGGCCAGCGCGGCCAGCCCGTCCGGCGCCGTCCGGTCACCCCGCAACCGGTGTACGCCGGGCGGCGCCTGCCCGTGTACGCCCCGGTTGAACACTGTCACCTGCCAGTCGCGGCGTACCGCCTCGGCCACCACGGCACCACCGACAAAGCCCGTACCACCCAGCATCAGCAGTCGCATGCGTCCCAGCCTGCCGCCGCCCGCCGGCCATGGCGCCCCTTGTTCACGGTGAGCGGATCTGCCAGCGGCAGAACCCGGTCCGAGGGCAGCTCGGCCCGGACGGGGCGGCGGCGCATGTCTTTGTCCGCCGATCTTGGAGTAATGGTGCCCAGTATGCCCGGTTGACACCCTTCGCAAGGCACCACAACTCCAAGATCGGCGCACCCGCCCAAGACCACGGCGGTTTCCGAGCCCTCTCAAACAGCCCTCGCCCCAGTCCTCCGCGATCTTGCACTTCGGTACCCCGCATAACGCGCAAACGGGGACACCCGAAGGGCTGCACCTGCAAGATCGACGCGGTACTACGCCGCCCTTCGGTCCGATCCGGCCCCGCCCCGCCCCGCGCGAGCCGCCCCAAGGGCGTCGATCATGAAGTTGACGGCACTTGGTGTCCGGTTTGTCGCCGCCAACCTCATGGTCAACCGATGGCGGGGTGCCTGGGGAGGGCTTGTTCGATCTTGGAGTTGTGGTGCCCAGGATGCCCGGCTTGACATCGTTCGTGAGGCGCCACAACTCCAAGATCGCGGTGATCAAGGAGTTTGTGTGCTCGTGGGTGCCGGAAAGGGCCTGAACTCCTTGATCACCTGTGCAGAGCGAGGTGCCGGGTGGGGTGGGTGTGTCTGGTCGGTGGTGGGCGGGGTGTCGGGTTCGGGGGTGGTGGGCGGCACTCTGGTGGCGGAATCGTCGGCGGGTGCGGGGCGTTGTAACCGGGTGAACGACCGAGCAGGACCGCCCCCGAGCGGTCGGCTGAGGGAACACGGCCTGCGGGTCGTTGAGCCTGGTTCCGACGACGTGAACCCGCGCCCGGGTGGTGTGAGGTGCCCGGGAATGATGCCGGGTCGCAGGTCGTTGGACATCCTTCCGGCGCCGCGTAGAGGCCCCCCATCCCCGCGAGCAGCCGAGATCCCCTGAGACTTCTTTGAGCGCCTGACGGTGCCCACGCACCCCCGGTCCCCCCGGGGGGTGTGTCGACCCCCGAATGGAGCCCCCATCATGAACACGATTCTGCGTAAGAGCGTTCTGGGTATTGCTGGTCTGGCTTTCACCGGTGGCGTGTTCGCCGGCCCGGTCGCCGCCCACGCGGCCGACACCACCCACGCGGTCAAGCCGGTCACGGCCACGGTGCAGTCCGACAAGCTGATCCCGCACGGCGTGCAGGGCGACCAGTCCCGCATCGACCTCAATGACGAGCAGACCAAGAACGTGAAGGCCATCATCGCCGCCACGAAGAAGGCCGGCATGGACGAACGTGCCGCCGTCGTCTCCATCGCGACCGCCCTGCAGGAGTCGAAGCTGGAGAACCTCGGCCACCTCGGTGACCGTAACGACCACGACTCGCAGGGCCTGTTCCAGCAGCGCCCCTCCAGCGGTTGGGGCACGGTCGAGCAGATCACCGACCCCGAGTACTCCACGACCGCGTTCCTGAAGGGTCTGAAGCAGGTCGACGGCTGGCAGGACATGCCGCTGACCAAGGCCGCCCAGACCGTCCAGGTGAGCGCGTACCCCGACCACTACGCCCAGTGGGAGCAGCAGGCCGCCGACCTCGTCGCCCAGCACTGGAACAGCTAAAACGAACACGTAAGACACAGCGAAAGGCCGGCACCCCGAACCAACGGGGTGCCGGCCTTTTCGCGTACCCGATGGGTCAGGCCGGGGGCAGGACGAACGTCCACGTGGTGGTGGTCGTGCTGGCCGCGGCGCCGGTGGCGGTGAGCCCGCCGTAGCTGCCGGTCGGCACGCTGCTCGCCGAGTCGGCGAGCAGGCCGGCCACCCGGCCGCCGCCGGTCTGCGAGGTGTTGCTGCGCACCGCCACGCCGGCCGGCGGGGTGAGCGCGGTGGAGGTGCTGTCGCCGTGCAGCCAGTACGACACGGCCCAGCTCTGCGCCGCGGTCACCGGCGCGTACGGGGTGATGCGGGTGGCGGTGCTCGCCGGATCGGTGGCCCGGGTGAAGACCGGCGCCCCGGGCGCGACACCCCGGTACGCGGCCAGCACCAGGTTGCCCTTCGCCTGACCGTCCAGTGTCACCCGGACCGCAGTGCCCGCATCACCGGCGCTCGCGGTCTTCCACCAGGCGGTGGTGGTCGCGAAGCCGCCGTCGAGGCGGTCGAGCCGGCTCCAGCCGGTCACGCCGGTCGGCTCGCCGGTGCCGGTGTGCGTGTTCTGGCTGAGCAGGAGCAGCAACATGTCACCGGCCTGCACGCCCGCCGGGACGGTCACGGTGTGGCTGGTCCAGTTGGCGTTCGCGGTGGCCTGGCCGACGAACGAGATCCGCTCCGGTACGGGCGCGACAGTCACCTCGACGGTTGCGGTGCCGGTGGCGCCCCGGTCGTCGGTGACGGTGAGCGTGACCGGGTAGGTGCCGGCCGCCGCGTACGTGTGGGACGTGGTCGGTACGGAGGCGGTGCCGGTGGTGTCGCCGTCGCCGAAGTTCCAGCTGTGGTCCTGGATCGCGCCGTCGGCGTCGGTGGAACCCGCGCCGGTGAACGTGCACACCAGCCCGGAGCAGGTGGGCGTCAACGCGGCCACCGGCGCCTGGTTCGCGGGGCCGCCCGATCCCTTCAGGATCTTCACGTAGTCGATGTCGCCGGCGAAGTAGTCGCAGGTGACCTTCGTACCGTCGCACTGGCTCTTGCCGCCGACGGACAGCGGCCAGGTGTTCGCGATGGTGCCGGTCGGCCCGTTGAGGCGGCTGGTCCGCACGCCGTCGACGTACATCTCCACGTACGCGGAGGTGCGGTTGCAGGTGATCGTGTGCCACTGGCCGTCGGAGATCGGCACGTCGGTGTAGCCGGTACGGGAGGCGCCGTCCGCGCCCCGGAACAGGCACTTCGGCTTGCCGTTCGGGGCCTCGAACTTCCAGTAGCCGCCGGCCGTGTTGCCCTGTCCCTTCTGGAGGATGTTGCCGAAGGAGTACGTGGTCCGGTAACGGATGGTCACCGAGAAGTCCCCGGCGTCCGGGTTGAAGTCGGTGGTGTGCGGCACCAGGTCGACGTGGCCCGGGACGTACTCCTTGTCGGTGGGCAGGTGCGTGGCGAAGCGGTGGCCGGTCGCCCCGGCGTAGAGCGCGCCGGTGACCACCTCACCGCCGATCGTGCCGTGGCGGCCGTTGCCGCTGTAGTCGGTCAGCACCGTCGACGACGACGCCGGCTCGTCCATGCTGTAGAACGCCACCGTCCGCGTCGCGGTGGCCTGCGCGGGCGCGGCCGATACCGTCACCCCGGCCGCCGCGACGACGGTCGCCACCCCTAATCGTGCGGCCGTGCGCCGCCACCGTCCCCGCTCGATCGTTGCCATGTGACCGCCTCCCTGCGCATCGGGCCTCACAGTGACACGCGCGGTGGCGGCGGCAGAATAATCCGCACGGTGGACCTGGGAGACCGATGTAGCCGGTGCCGGCTGTCCGGTGGGAGACGACCGCCTGTCGACCGGCGGCGTGGTGACTCTCGGTGGGCGATACTGGGTTTGAACCAGTGACCTCTTCCGTGTCAAGGAAGCGCGCTCCCACTGCGCCAATCGCCCGGGCAATCGCGAGCGGACGACGGGATTCGAACCCGCGACCCTCACCTTGGCAAGGTGATGCGCTACCAGCTGCGCTACGTCCGCGTGCCGCCGGTTCGCGCCGGCGACGGGGTGAACTCTACCCGATGCCAAGATCGCCGTGCGGCAGACCCCCGCCGCGCCGGGTGGCCGTGTGGTTGCGCCGCTCACCGCCGGGGTACTGAGGCCGGTGACAGCACAACCATCCCCCCGAAGGAGGCTGTCGTGGGTATCGGTACGAGCATTTTCCTGATCGCGGTCGGCGCGATCCTCACGTTCGCGCTCAACGCCAGCGTCGGCGGGGTCGACCTCGACGTCGTCGGCTGGATCCTCATGGCGGCCGGCGTCCTCGGCCTGATCATGACCACGCTGGTCTGGGGCCGGCGCCGTCAGGTGGTCGCCACGACCGCCGACGAGCCGGTGGAGTACCGCCGGGTCGAGGAGCGCCGGGACGTCGCACCGCCCATGTGATCGTGAGCGGGGCCGACGGAGCTGATCGGTCCCGGCACCGGACCGGCCGGATCGAACATCCGGCCGGTCCGGTCTGCTATGCCCGCTCGCCGTCGGTAGCGGCACCGTCGGTGGCGGCGCGCAGCCCGTACCAGCCGATCGCGGCCACCAGCGCCACCTGCGCCAGGTAGCTCGCGACGACCACCGCGCGAGCGGCGTCCTGCGGCACCAGCACGAACGCCACCACGTAGACGAGCGCGGCGACGACCAGCGGACGCGGCATGGTCCGGCCGATCAGGATCCCGACGAGCGCCAGGACCATGCCGAGGACGATCGCCACCTGGCTGCCGAGGACGGCCGGGAGCAGCCCGTCCAGTTGGTCGTTGAACACGTCGAACAGCGCCCGTCCCTGCGCCTCCGGCACGACCGCCGGGTCGGCGGCGTAGGCGAACGGCAGCACCTCCGCGGTGATCGCCAGCGCGAACACCACGCCGCCGAGGCCGGCCAGGAAGGCACCCACCAGGTTCAGCACGCCCGCGCGGCCCCGGGCCAGCCCGACGATGAACACCGCCGCGGCGATCCAGGACACCGCGTACGCGGGCCCGCCCAGGTAGAGGTTCATCGGCCAGTACGCGGACCCCAGCTCACGTACGTCGTCGTAGTGGATCGCTCCGTCGAACGGCGGCTCCCACAACATGAAGACGGTCCGTCCGGCCAGGGACGCCAGGAGCAGGACGAAAAGGGCGACGAGCGCGGCACGGCGCAACTTCGGTACGGGCACGGTGAGAGCCTCCGTCGATTCAGGTGTCGCCCCACCGTGCCGAGGTACCGCCCGCGCGGGCATCGGCCTCAGCACCTATCTTCGGAAAATCCCTGCTCAATGCGACTGTCGGGCGTGCTCCAGCCAGATCCGCGCGGCCCGCACCCGACGGTTCGTGGCGCCGCCGGGCGTCAGGTCGAGCTTGACGAAGATCGCGCGCAGATGGGCGTCGACGGTCCGCTCGGAGACCACCAGCTGCGCGGCGATCCCCGCGTTGCTGGCGCCGTCGGCGAGCGCGGCGAGCACCTCCCGTTCACGCGCCGTCAGCCCGCCGACCGACACCGGGCCCGCGGCATCCACAACCGCCGTGGCCGGGGCCGCCGGCTCGATGACGTTCGTCGTCTCCGCCGCACCGCCTCCCGTCGTACCCTCTGCGCCGCCTCGCGGCGTCACCGGCGCTGTCGGCGCGGCGGTGAGCAGCGCCGCCAGCCGGCCGGTGCCGGCCCACGCCCCGCCGACGACGGCGACGGTCAGCGCCGACACGACCAGGGCGACCGAGGTCGGGCCGAGGGACGACCCGGGAGCGGCCACGAGCGTGCCGACGCCGACCACCAGCAGGGCCGCGGCGGCCAGGCCCGCGCCACGCACCACGGCGCCGACCCGGCGCGGCTCGGTGGCGCCGCGGGCGGCGGTGACCGCGCACGCGGCGGCGAACACGGCGGCCCCGGCCAGTGCCACCAGGAAGGCGACCGAGCCCAGCGACGGTTCGACGTCGCCGGGCGTGCGGGCGACGGCGAGCAGCAGGCAGAAGACGACTGTCAGCGGCGCGGCGGTGGTGGCCGCCGCGGCCACGCCGAGACGCGCCCGGACGGCGTGGTGCGACCCGAGAGCGGCCCGCCAGAGCGTCACCGGGAGCAGGAACAGCGCCACCGCTGCCAGCAGGGTGACGGCGGCGCCGACCGGCGCGAGCGCGGTACGCCAGGACTCCGGGGCGATCGTCGGAACCCCCGCGAACGGCTGGGTCGCCGTGGTCAGCAGCGCGTTGACGAGCGTGGCCACGCCCAGAGTGAGGCCCACGAGCCGGTGCGTCCACGGGACGGCGTCGCCGGTGCGGACGGCGGCCGAGGCCGTCAGCTGAAGGAGTGCCAGCGGCGGGATCCACGCCGAGTTCCACGCCGCGACGGCCGGCCCGGCCCACGGGTGTCCGGCCGCGACGGCGGCCACCGCGACGACGGCGAGCGCCAGATACGCCAGCAGCGACGCGGCGAGCCCGGCCGCCAGCCGGCCGGCGGCACGGTGACCCGACCGGCTGAGCCGGAGCGCGGCGAGCGCGGTGACCACGGCTGCCGTCGCGAGGGCAATGGCGCCGACCGGGTCGCTCGCGAAACCGCCGTGCCCGGCCGCGCCCAGGACGGCGAGCGCCGCGACGCCGAGGGTCGCCGTGGCGGCGGTGAGGACGGCCAGGCTCCGCAGCGCGGGCACCGGGCGGACGACCGCCGTCATCCGTGGTGATCCCGTCGGGACGGGCGCCGGGGACAGCCGGTCGCCGTCCGCCGGCTCGGACGCGGGACAACGGCCACCAGCACATTCAACCCGGTCCCCCGCCCGAGGTCGATCCCGTGGCCGGTCAGTCGCGCATCAGCTCGTTCAGCTCGCCGAAGTCGAGCCCGCCGGCGAGCGCCTCGTACGTCCCGGCGCCGAGCACCTCCGCCGCCGCGCGCCGGACCACCGCGTACGCCGTCTCGGCCAGCGCCGGGCCGAGGCTCACCCGGGCCACCCCGAGTCGCGCCAGCTCGGCCACCGGCGGCGCGCCCGGCCCGGCCAGCACGTTCAGCGGGGCCGGGATCGCCGCCGTCAGCGCGGCCACCGTCTCCGGCTCCACGGTTCCGGGTACGAAGATCCCGTCCGCGCCGGCGGCCAGGTACGCCTCGGCGCGCTCGACCGTCTCCGGTACGCCCCTGGCGCCCCGCAGGTACGTGTCGACGCGGGCGTTGACGTACAGCGGGATGCCGGCGCGGTCGGCGGCGGCCCGGACCGCGGCGAGCCGGGCGACCTGCTCGTGGATCGGGCGCAGCGGACCGCCGCCGTCGTGCCGGGCGTCCTCGACGTTGACGCCGACGGCTCCGGCGGCGAGCACGGCGGCGACGGTCTCGGCGACCTGGTCGGGGTTGTCGCCGTACCCGGATTCGATGTCGGCGGTGACCGGAAGGCGGACCGCGTCGGCGACGCGGCGGATGACGTCGACGGCGGTGTCGCGGGCGAGCAGGTCGCCGTCGGGGGCGCCGCGACTCCAGGCGACGCCGGCGCTGGTGGTCGCGATCGCGTGGGCGCCGGCCGCGGCGACGAGCCGGGCGCTGACCGCGTCCCAGGCGTTGGCCAGGATCAGTGGGTCACCGGGCCGGTGCAGGGCGCGGAACCGCTGGGCTCGGGTCTGTTGATCGTCCACCGGGCCAGTCTGGGTGGGGCACGCGGGTGCGGCAATGGCCAGCGGCGCGGCACTGGACTGATCAATGGCGACGAGAAAGGCCGTGTCGAATGATCGACACGGCCTTTCCGCTGGTGGGCGATACTGGGTTTGAACCAGTGACCTCTTCCGTGTCAAGGAAGCGCGCTCCCACTGCGCCAATCGCCCTCGTCTACTGCGAGGTGGAGACGGGATTTGAACCCGTGTACACGGCTTTGCAGGCCGTTGCCTCGCCTCTCGGCCACTCCACCGAGGTTGCCCCCGAACTGCGTGGCGGCATCTCCGAGCGGACGACGGGATTCGAACCCGCGACCCTCACCTTGGCAAGGTGATGCGCTACCAGCTGCGCTACGTCCGCACGCCCCCGGTGTTATCCGGTGACGGATGAGAACTTTAGCCGAGCCCGGGAACGGTTGCCAAATCGGGTTCCGTTTCCGGCGCGTCCGGCGGTCGCGGACCCCGCTCCCCCTCGGCTTCCTAGGAGCCTGGGTGGCTTCCGTCCGAGAGCACCGGCGAGCGCTCCCACCTGCGGAAGCAGACCGGCGCGTCGAGTGTCCGGCATCCGACTGCCCGCCCGCCGACCAGCCGCTTCGGTAACTCCCCGTGGTCATGCGGATGGGTTACCGTAACGCCGTGACGAGACGAGCCGCCGAGATCCGCCTGGACGCGCTGCTGCGTACGGCCTGTGAGGTGATCGCGGAACGAGGGCTCGCCAACACCCGCACCGCCGACGTGGCGGAGGCCGCCGGGGTGAGCCAGGCCCTCGTGTTCTACCACTTCGCCACCAAGGACCGACTGCTCGCGCAAGCGTTCGCGTACGCCGTCGAGCAGGACCTGGCCAAGCTCGACGCGGTGCTCCGCTCCTCCGCGCCGCCGCTGGCGAAGCTGCGCCGCATGCTGCGCCTGTACGCGCCGACCGGCCGGGCCACCTCCTGGTCGATGCGCATCGACGGCTGGGCGGAGTCGCTGCGTACCCCGGAACTGGAGAAGCTCTCCCGGCGGCTGGACCTGCGGTGGCGGCAGGACCTGGCCGCGCTGATCACGGACGGGGTCGCCGAGGGCACGTTCGACTGCCCCGACCCGGCCGGCGCGGCCTGGCGGATCAGCGCGGTGATGGACGGCCTCGCGGTCCAGCTCGCGGTGCACGAGCGGGTGATCACGCGCCGCCAGATCGCCGAGTGGATCCGCCTCGTCGCCGCCCGCGAACTGGGCCTCGAACCCAGTCAGCTCGACTGACCGGGCCCCGCCCCCGGCCCGCGCAGGCGGGTCCGCCGGTCAGGGCCAGGTCGGGCGGGGGCGCTCGAAGGGCGGTGGCAGGGTTTCCGGTTCGGTGACGGCGGCCGGGCGCAGCAGGCGGCGCATCCGCAGCAGCAACCCGGCGCCGAGGAACAGCAGCAGCCCGCCGAGCAGGAACGCGGCCTGCACGAGGCCGAAACCGCCGCTGTCCGCGACCGGGCGTCCGGCCACACCACCGGGCGGCGGCGGCTCCACCACTGCCGCGTCGGTCGGCTCGTCGGTCACCGGGTCGTCGGTGGGTGGCTCCTCGCTCGGCGTCTCCGAGGGCTCCGCGCTGGTGGGCGCCGGCGTCGGCGAAGCCTCCTCCCCCACCACCTCACGCGAGGCGGTCCGCCGGGCCAGCAGCCGCAACTGCGGGTCGTACGCCTCGGCGGCGAAACTCACCCGGCCGCGCGCGACGTCCTCGGCGAACGCCACCCGGTAGCGGGCGGTCACGGTCCGGCCCGGGCAGAGCACACCCGGGTCGAGTTGCCGGTCGGTGAGCCGGGCGGTGTCTCCCTCGGTGCGGATCTCCAGCGGGAACGACCCGCTGTCCTCCACCCGGTCCACCTTGAGCTGGTCCAGCCGCAGGCCCTGCACCCGCACCAACATCGACCAGCGCACCTTGACACAGCCGCCCCCGTCGGAGCGGGACACCACGGCGGACAGCGTCTCCACCCGGTTCCCGGCGGTGAACTCGTCCGGCAGACCGCTCAACTCGGTGGAGAAGGCCGCCGCCGCCCGCGCGGGCAGGGCTCCCCCGTACCCGGTCCCGGCCACGAAGGTCAGCACCAGTCCGATCCGTAGCGCGTGCCGCCACCCGCTCACCACGCCTCCTCACCCTCGGTCGTGTCCACAGGCAACGCTAGGAGCGCGCCGGGCACGCCGGTAGACGGGCGTGTTCGCATCCAACGCCACAACACGGGGGCCATTTCACCGAGCGTGGTGAACCGGTCACGGCCCCGCCGCGACACGCCCGGGATCGGTCCCGGCCGGCGGGTGGGACACAATTCTCCGGTGTCCGAGCTGTCCGCCGCGTTCGTCCGGCTGCACGCCCGCCTCGCCCCCGTGGCGTTCGTACCCGAGGTGCGCCTGCACCAGGCCGACGAGCCGATCGGCCTGTGGGAGCTGACCGAGGGCGAGTTCCGCAGCGCCCAGCCGCCGCCGTTCTGGGCGTTCGCCTGGGCCGGCGGGCAGGGCCTGGCCCGCTACGTCACCGACCACCCCGAGGTGGTCGCCGGCCGCCGGGTGCTCGACCTGGCCTCCGGCTCCGGCCTGGTCGCCATCGCCGCCGGCCGCGCCGGCGCGGCCGCCGTCCGGGCGGTCGAGGTGGACGAGCGGGCCGTCGCGGCCGTCGCGCTCAATGCCGAGGCCAACGGGGTACGCGTCGACGCCGAACTCGGCGACATCCTCGACACCGACGCGGGCGACGCCGAGGTGGTGCTGGCCGGGGACGTCTTCTACAGCGAGGCGATGGCCCGCCGGATGCTGCGCTTCCTGCTCCGGGCCGCCCGCGCCGGCGCCCGGGTGCTGGTGGGCGACCCGGGCCGGGCGTTCCTGCCCCGCGAGCGCTTCCACGAGCTGGCCGCGTACGACGTGCCGGTGTCCGAGGCGCTGGAGAGCGTACGGGTGAAGCACACCACCGTGTGGGAGCTGGACCCGAACCCGCCCGGCGCCCGCCGCTAGCGTTACCGCGTGCTGTTCCGGGGCTGGGGGGAGTCCGTCGACGGGCAGTGGCCGGACACGGCCACCGTTGTCGACCACGTCGGCGTGCCACACCTGGTGGTGACCCGGCACGCGCTCGTCCGCCAGGTGCTCACCGATCCGGTGACGTTCCGGCCGGACAACGCGCTCGACGCGGTCACGCCGATCCCGGTGGCCGCGCTGCGGGTGCTCGCCGGGCACCGGTTCCGGCTGCCGCCGACGCTGGCGAACAACGGCGGCGCCAGCCACCCGGAGATCCGCGGCATCGTCGCCGACGCGCTGCACCCGCACCGGGTGGCCGCCCAGCGCCAATGGCTGACCGGGCTGGTCCGGGAGCGGGTGGCCGGGCTGGCGGCGACGCTGGACGCGGGCCGCCCGGTCGACCTGTACGCGGGCCTCGCCGCCGACCTGCCGCTGCTGGTGCTGGCCCGGCTGGTCGAGCTGCCGGACGCGCCGGTCGGCGCGGTGAAGGACTTCGCCCGGGCGGCGCTGGAGCTGTTCTGGGCGCCGCTGGACTCCGCCCGGCAGCTCGCGCTCGTCGCCGAGGTGGGCCGGTTCCACACCGTGCTGCGGGAGTTCGCCGCCACCGGGGGCGGGCTCGCCGCGCGGCTGCGCGCGGCGGGGCACTCCCCCGACGTGGTCGTCGGGGCGCTGTTCTTCCTGCTGGTCGCCGGCCAGGAGACCACCTCGCAGTTCCTGACCCTGCTGCTGCACCGGCTGTCCGGCGAACCGGCGGTACGGGCCGGCCTGCGCGCGGGCACGGTCGCCGTGGACGACGTGGTCGAGGAGGGGCTGCGGCTGGAGCCACCGATCGTCACGTGGCGGCGGGTGGCGGCGATCGACACCACGCTCGGCGAGCTGCCGGTGGCGGCGGGCACCAGCGTGGTGGCCTGGCTGGCCCGCGCCGGGCGCGACCCGTCGGTGGTCGGCGCGCCGGGTGAGTTCCGCCCGGGGCAGCCCGGCTCGCGGCGGCACCTGGCCTTCGGCGCCGGGCCGCACCGCTGCGTCGGCGCGCAGCTGGCCCGGATGGAGGCGACGGTGGTGGTCGCGGAGGCCGTCGCGCTGCTGGACGACGTGACTGTGGTCCGTCCACCCTGGTGCCCGGACAACCTCACGTTCCGGATGCCCGACGCGTTCGTGGTCCGCCGCGTCTGAATCCTGCGGGTGTTAACAGGGGGCCCTTCCTCTACCGGAGGCGTTAATAAGGGGCCCTTCCTTACTCCTCGGCCCAGGCGCGCCAGTCGTCGAGCACGCCGTACAGGGCGGGGGTGAGCCAGCCCGGAGCGGACCGGCGGAACACACCGGGGTCCATCCCGCCCGCGCCGGCCGGTACCGCGCCGAGCAGGTTCGGCACCAGCTCGGACAGGTTGAGCCAGTGCACCAGTTCCGGTTCGGCCGGCCAGGCGCCGATCACCACGCCGGCCGGTACGGCCCGCCGCTCCAGCGCCTCCAGCGTCAGCGCGGTGTGGTTGAGCGTGCCGAGTCCGGCCCGCGCCACCACCACCGCGGGCGCGCCGAGCGACACCGCGAGGTCGGCCACCGTCCACGGCTCGCCGGACGGGCGCAACCCCATCGGTACGAGCAGCCCGCCCGCGCCCTCGATCAGCACCAGGTCGTGCTTGTCCGCCTCCTCGCGGATCGCGTCGACGGCGTTGTACAGCTCCAGCGGCGGCAGGTCCGCCACCCGGGCCGCGGCCAGCGGCGCGAGCGGGTCGGGATAGCTGGCGAGCGTCCGGCCGGTGAGCGGGGCGGCCAGCCGGGTCACCGAGTCGACGTCGCCGGGCTCGCCGGTGGCCGTACCGGTCTGGCCGGGCTTGACCACGGCGACCCGCAGCCCGGCGGCCTGCGCGGCGGCGGCGACGGCGGCGGTCACCACCGTCTTGCCGATCTCGGTGTCGGTGCCGGTCACCAGCACCGGCCCGGTCCAGGCGTCGCCGAGGCTCATGGCGCACACTCCACGATCACGTCCAGGGCCCGGTCGAAGTCGGCCCGGTCCACCCCGGCGCTGACCGTGAGGCGCAGCCGGGAGCGGCTGTCCGGTGTGGACGGCGGACGGAAGCAGCCGACCGCCACACCGCGCTCCCGGCAGGCGGCGGCCCAGGCGGTCGCCGCCTCCGGTCCGGGCGCGGTCACCGAGATCACCGCGCCGTCGGGGGCGGACACGGACAGCCCGGCCGCGCCGAGGCGGCGCACCGCCGTCGCGACCCGGTCGGCCAGCTCGGCGCGCAGCGCGTCGCCGTCGCGGGCCAGGCGCACCGCGGCGCGTACCCCGGCCACCACGGCGGGCGGCGGCGCGGTGTCGAAGATGAACGTGCGGCCGGTCTCCACCAGGTGGCGGACGAACTCGGCCGGCCCGGCGACCACGCCGCCGGCCCCGCCGAGTGCCTTGGACAGCGTCGCGGTGACCACCACGTCGGGCGCGCCGGCCAGCCCGGCGGCGGCCACCCCGCCGGCCCCGGCCGGGCCGGTGACGCCGAGCGCGTGCGCGTCGTCGACGAGCAGCAGCGCGCCGTGGCGGCGGGCCACCTCGTGCAGCTCCGCGAGCGGGGCCAGGTCGCCGTCGACGGAGAAGACCGACTCGGTCACCACCACGGCCGGGCGGCCCGGCGCGGCGGCCAGCGCCGCGGCCACCGCGGCCACGTCGGCGTGCGGCGTCACCAGCGTCTCGGCGCCGGAGATCCGGCAGCCGTCGATCAGCGAGGCGTGGTTGTGGGCGTCGGAGACGAGCAGCGTACGCGGCTGCGTCAGTCCCCGGACGGCGGCGAGGTTGGCCAGGTAGCCGGAGGAGAAGACCAGCGCCCGGTCGACGCCGAGCCAGTCGGCCAGGTCGTCCTCCAGCGCGTGGTGGGCGTCGGTGGAGCCGCGCACCAGGCGTGACCCGGTGGCGCCCAGCCCGTACGCGGACAGGGCCTCCGCGGCGGCGGCGGTGACCTGCGGGTGGGTGGCCAGGCCGAGGTAGTCGTTGCCGGCCAGGTCGACCACCGCGTCGTCGGCGGCCCGGGGACGCAGCGTGCGGGTGAGTCCCGCCCGGGCCCGCAGCTCGGCGCGGCGGTCCAGGGCCGCCAGCCAGTCCGCCACCGTGCCGTCCCCTCCCGCCGACCACCGCCCCGCCGGGCGCTTCCGCGGGGCGAAGTTACCACCCGTCCCGAGGGCTCCGGCGTGGCGCGGTCCCGGCTCGCCGGGGCTGCTGGCGGCGGTTTCCCGGCCCCTCGGTGGCCTGTTAGGTTACGAGCCATGCCAGAGATCCTCGACCAGGCCCGGGAGCGGGTGCTGGGCAACGGTGTCGGCCTCGACGAGGCCGGTGTCCTCGCGGTGCTGAACCTTCCCGACGAACACCTGCCCGCCGCCCTCCAGCTCGCGCACGAGGTCCGGATGCGCTGGTGCGGTCCGGAGGTCGAGGTCGAGGGCATCGTCTCGCTGAAGACCGGCGGCTGCCCGGAGGACTGCCACTTCTGCTCGCAGTCCGGCCTGTTCACCTCGCCGGTCCGGTCGGTCTGGCTGGACATCCCGGCGCTGGTCGAGGCCGCGAAGCAGACCGCCGCGACCGGGGCGACCGAGTTCTGCATCGTGGCCGCCGTGCGCGGTCCGGACGCCCGGCTGATGAAGCAGATGCGTGAGGGCGTCGCGGCCATCCGCGCCGCTGTCGACATCCAGGTCGCCGCGTCGCTCGGCATGCTCACCCAGGAGCAGGTCGACGAGCTGGTCGAGATGGGCGTGCACCGCTACAACCACAACCTGGAGACCTGCCGCTCCTACTTCCCGAACGTGGTCACCACGCACTCGTGGGAGGAGCGCTGGGAGACGCTGCGGATGGTCCGCGAGTCGGGCATGGAGGTCTGCTGCGGCGGCATCCTCGGCCTCGGCGAGACGGTCGAGCAGCGGGCCGAGTTCGCCGCGCAGCTCGCCGAGCTGGACCCGCACGAGGTGCCGCTGAACTTCCTCAACCCGCGGCCGGGCACGCCGCTCGGTGACCGTCCGGTGGTGGAGGGCAAGGACGCGCTGCGCGCCATCGCCGCGTTCCGGCTGGCCATGCCGCGCACCATCCTGCGGTACGCGGGCGGCCGCGAGCTGACCCTCGGTGACCTGGGCACCCGCGACGGCCTGCTGGGCGGCATCAACGCGGTGATCGTCGGCAACTACCTGACCACGCTGGGTCGCCCGGCCAACGCCGACCTGAAGCTGCTGGAAGACCTGAAGATGCCGGTGAAGGCGCTCTCGGCGACCCTGTGAGGCAGCGGTGACCGATCTTTCCCCCGCCCCGGCCGCGCCCGCGGCGCTGTGGTGCGACAGGTGCGGCGAATCGGTGGCGGCCGGGCCGCACCCGGCGTGCGAGGCGGCGCGGGCGTGGGAGCCGCCGCGCTGGTGCGCGTCCTGCCGGCGGCGGATGAAGGTGCAGGTCGTACCGGCCGGCTGGTCGGCGGTCTGCGTCGAGCACGGCGAGCGGCGGGGCTGAGGCGTGCTGCGCGGGCGGGCGGTGACGTTGCGGCCGGTGACCGACGCCGACGTGCCCGCGCTGGCCGCGATCCGGGCCACCCCGGAGGTGCGCCGCTGGTGGCGCGGCGGTGACGATCTGGCCGAGTCGGTCCGGGCCGACCTGGCCGACGACGCGGTGACGATCTACGCGGTCGAGCACGACGGCCGGCTGGTCGGGGCGATCCAGTGGTACGCCGAGACCGACCCGGACTATCGCCACGCCAGCCTGGATGTCTTCCTCGACCCGGCGGTACGCGGCTCCGGGCTGGGCGGCGACGCGATCCGCACGCTGGTCCGGCACCTGATCGACGAGTACGGCCACCACCGGTTCACGATCGACCCGGCGGCGGCGAACACGGCGGCGATCCGCGCGTACGCGAAGGTGGGGTTCCGTCCGGTGGGCATCATGCGCCGCTACGAGCGCGGGGCGGACGGGCGCTGGCACGACGCGCTGCTGATGGATCTGCTGGCCGAGGACCTGGCCGGCTGAGCTGACGGACGGGCGTGCCCGGCACCACGCGGGTGCCGGGCACGCTCTCCGGTAACTGTGTGACGGTGTCAGCGCTGGAGGGTCAGCACACCCGGCCGCCACGGCAGCAGGTTGTAGTCGCCGCCCGCACTGGGGTTCTTGCCCTGGTACAGGAACTGCAGGTTGCAGGGGTCGATGGTCTTGGTCTGGTCGGGGTTGTTGCGGACCAGGTCACCGTGGCTGATGTCGTTGGTCCAGGTCGCGCCGCTGTTGGCCTTGCCGGCGAACGGGTTGCTCTCGGTGGCGGCCTGCGGGGTCCACGAGCCGCTCAGGCTGTTGGACGTGAACGACCGGAAGTAGCGTCCCTGGCTTCCGATCGCCTCGACGATCATCAGGTACTGGTTCTGGCCCGCCACCTTGTAGACCTCGACGCCCTCGAACAGGTTGTTCGTCGAGTCCGACATGATCGTCGTGTAGCTCGAGCCGAAGCTGCCCGGGAAGTTCCCGAGCGGCATGCTCGACCGGTAGATCTTGCCGTTGTCCCCGGCGAAGAACAGGTACATGTTCTGGTCGTCACCGATCAGGGTCTGGTCGATGACGCCGTACGGGGCGTCCGGCAGGGTGGCGGTGGACAGCGTCTGCGCCGAGGACCAGCCGTTGGCGTTGGTCGGGTCGCTCGACGTCTTGTAGCTGAACGAGGTCGGTCCCCACTGGTACGCCAGCACCCAGATGTTCTTCGGGGCGAAGTACAGCAGCGTGGGCGCCACGGTGCCCTGGCTCATCCCGTTCTGGCCGGTCGACGCCATGTCGGACCAGTTGGTGAACGGGGTGAAGTTCATCGAGCTGTACTGGCCGCTGCTGTTGACGTACGACCCGTAGACCAGGTGCTTGCCGTTGTGGACGACGTTCGTGAAGTCCTTGAGCGAGACCCAGCCGTTCTGCGGGTTCGCCAGCGCGCCGGTCGACGACCACCGGTAGGTCGACGGGAGCGAGCAGCCGCCCGGCGGGGGCGTCGTGGTGGCCGGCGGCGGCGTGGTCGGGGACGGCGAGGTGCCGCCACCGAAGTCGGTCCGCCACTGCTGGTTGGTCTGTCCGTGGCAGTCGTACAACTGGACCTGCTGGCCGTTGCCGGTGCCCCAGACGTCCAGGCAGCGACCGGACTGCACGCCGCTGATGGTGCCGTTGGAGTTGATGTTCCACTGCTGGTTGGACTGGCCGTTGCAGTCCCAGATGATGATTCCGGTGCCGTTGGCGGTGGCCGCGCCGTTCGCGTCGAGGCACTTGGTGCCGTAGACCATCAGCTGCTTGCTGGAGGTGTACGTCCACTGCTGGTTCGACTGACCGTTGCAGTCGTAGAGCTGGACCCGGGTGCCGTTCGTCTGGGTGGCGTTCGGCACGTCGATGCACCGGCCCGACTGCACGCCGACGATCCGGCCGGCGCCGCCGCTCGGCGGCGGTGCCGTGGTCGGGGTCGTGGTCGGGGTCGTGGTCGGCCCGGAGGTCGGGGCGGCCGCGTTGAGCGCGTTGAGGACCGAGTTGTACGCGGCCTTCTTGTTGCCTCCGCCGTCGAACAGCAGCGGGCTCTCGTTCGAGCGCCACGAGTCGCTGTCCCGCACGCCCCACACGGTGATGCCGATGCAGCGCGGCACGTTGATGCACGCCTGCGTCAGACCGGCGTACTGGCTGGTCGAGGAGTTCGTGACGTCGACCTCGGTCAGCGCCACGTCCACACCCAGCGCGGCGAAGTTCTGCAGCGTGGTCTGGAAGTTGCCCGGCAGCGAGCTGCCGCCGGTGAAGTGGGTCTGCAGACCCACGCAGTCGATCGGCACACCCCGGGACTTGAAGTCCCGGATCATGTTGTACACACCCTGCGTCTTGCCGTACGACCAGTTCTCGATGTTGTAGTCGTTGTAGCACAGCTTGGTCGACGGGTCGGCCGCCCGCGCGGTGCGGAACGCGACCTCGATCCAGTCGTTGCCGGTGCCCTGCAGGTTCGACTGCCGACGGCTGCCGTCCTCGTTGAACGCCTCGTTCACCACGTCCCACGCGGCCAGCTTGCCCCGGTAGTGGGCCATCACACCGTTGATGTGGTCGATCATCGCCTGACGCAGGTTGCTGCCGTTCAGGCTCTGCATCCAGCCCGGCTGCTGCGCGTGCCACGCCAGCGTGTGGCCACGGACCTTCAGGCCCCGCTGGGTCGCCCAGTTGTAGATCTGGTCGCCCGAGTTGAAGTTGAACTGGCCGCGCTGGGGCTGCGTCGCGTCCGGCTTCATCTCGTTCTCGGCGGTGATCATGTTGAACTCACGCGCCGCGATCGTGCTGTACGTCGAGTCGCCGAGCCGGCCCGCCGCGATGGCGGTGCCGAAGTAGCGGCCCGACTGCGCGGCGGCCGCGCCCAGCGTGCTCGCGGCGGCGTTCGCCGCCGGCATCATCACCGCGACGGCGGCCACCGTCACGGCGCTGACCGCGCCGGCGAGCAGCGCTCGGACGGCTGGTGATCGCCGTCGCCGACTCCCGCCGCGATGAGCGGATGGGCTCATTGCCATCTTGGCCTCCTTACTGGCCAACACCCAGGCCGTCGGGGCGGGACGACTGGACGTTTCGGTTGGGGTATCTAGCTTTGTCGATGCTTCCACCACGCATCGGTGGGGACAATGGTGTTTCGGAAAAGTTTCGGAACGTTTTTGGCCGCGCGGGGCCGGGTGCGGCGTGGCCGGTCACACGGGGTGCGGTACCGGCCACGCCACGTCGACGGTCAGGCGACCGTGCAGGCGGTCCCGTTGAGCGTGAAGGTCGCCGGCCTCGGGTTCGAGCCGGTGTGGGTGCCGTTGAAACCGAAGCTCGTCGACGCCCCGGGCGCCAGCGTCCCGTTGTACGACAGGTTCGTCGCGGTCACCGCCGCGCCCGTCTGGGTCACGTTCGCCGACCAGGCCTGCCCGACCTTCTGCCCGGCGTTGCCGAACGTGAACGCCAGCGTCCAGCCGTTGATCGCCGTGGTGCCGGTGTTGGCGACGGTGATGTTCGCGGTGAACCCGGTGTCCCAGGAGTTCGCCGTCCAGGTCACCGCGCAGGTGCCGCCGGCCGGCGGCGCGGTGGTGGTCACCGTGACGCCGGGCGAGGCGGGTGAGACGTTCCCGGCCGCGTCCACCGCCACCACCGTGAAGGTGTACGTGGTGGAGGCGGTCAGCCCGGTCACCGCCAGCGTGGTGCCGGTGGCGGTGCCGACCAGGACGTTCCCGCCCCGGTAGACGCGGTACCCGGTGACGCCCACCGCGTCGGTGGACGGACCCCAGGTCAGCGTCAGTCCGGTCGGGCCGACCGCGGAGGCGGTGGGGGTGCCCGGCGCGGTCGGCGGGGTGGTGTCGGGCGCCGGGCCGGCCGGCGTGGTGACGCTGACCGCAGCCGACGACGCGGATCGGTTGCCGGCGCCGTCGAGCGCCCGCACGGTGAACTGGTACGTCCGCTCGGGTGCCAACCCGGTCACGGTGAGGGTGGTGCCGGTCGAGGCGGTGACGACCGGGTCGGCGCCGGCCGAGGTACGGGTCACCTCGTAGCCGGCCAGCCCGCTGCCACCGGTGTCGGTGGACGCGGCCCAGGTCAGCGTGAGCCCGCTCGACGTGACGGCGGACGCGACAGGGGTGCCGGGCACCGAGGGCGCGGTGGTGTCCGGGGTGACCGGCCCGGGCTCCTCGCCCCAGACCCGTACGCCGCCGGAGTAGAGCGGCACCTTGCGGTTGGGCCCGGCGGTGGCCTGGTACGACGGGTCGTTGGTCGGGTCCCAGGTGCCGCCCTCCGGCACGCCGATCTTGAACTGCACCTCCATCCGGTGCTGGGACTGCCCGGCGGGCGCGATGGTGTAGCCGGTGCAGTCGACTTCGACGTACCAGATGTCGCCGGAGAACTGCTTCGCCGTCGACGGCGACGGGCAGCCCTGGGTGTAGCCGGGGGTGACGGTGACCGGTCCGGTGCCGTCGGGCCGGAAGAAGTACCGGAACTTACCGGTGGTCAGCGCCCGGGCCGGGAACGCCGACTTGTTGTAGATGATCGCCTTCAGTCCGGTGGCGCGCGGCTCGGCCTGCATGACTGTGGTCTCCACGGTCATCTCGTCCATGTCGGGCGTCTCGGCGGACGGGAACCCGGCGCGCGGGCTGCCGCCGTACTCGTTGGCGAGCCGGGCCAGCGCGGAGGTGAAGCCGGCGTTGTAGTCGGTGGCCACCTCGTTCATCACGTAGTCCGACCGGCTGTCGGTGTACGCGTCGTTTGCCGATGACGGGCCGCCGACCAGCGCGCCGTAGAGCACGTGCCGGGTCTCGGTGGGCACGGTCTGGCTGTCCCACCAGGAGCCGTGCGCGGTGCGGTGGTGCGGGTTGCGCGGCGAGTTCGTGCCGAAGCCGATCTGGTAGCTGGAGTTGCGCGGGTTGTCGCCGAGCGCGTAGTTGATCTGCCGGACCGCGAAGTCGTGGTAGCGCGCCTTGCGCGTGGTGTCGGTGGTCTTGTCGCTGTAGACCAGCGCGGCGAACGCGGTGTTCGAGGCGTACCGCAGCGCGCCCCAGGAGTCGAGCACCGCCATCCCGCCGGGCGAGTACGGCACCCGCTGCCCGTTGACGCCCACCGTCCAGTAGTCCAGCCACCGGTTGGCGTCGTCGGCGTACTTCTGCTTGCCGGTCAGGTTGGCCAGCAGCACGTACGCGCCGAACTGCTTGTTGTCCCAGGCGATGGTCCACTTGTAGGAGCGGGTGGTGGACTGCGGCTCGGTGCCGAGCTTGTCGTACTCGCTCTCGGCCTTGGCCAGGTAGGTGGCGTCGCCGGTGGCCCGGTACAGCCAGATCGCGCCCCAGACCAGCTCGTCCTGGTAGCCGCTCCACGACTTGTAGAAGCTCGTCGCGTCCGTGATGCACTCGTGGTAGCTCTTCCGCACCGTGTCGGCGAACGTGTAGAGCTGCTTGGCGTGGCCGAGCAGCTTGTCCGCGTAGGCCGCGTCGGTGGGGCGGAACACCATGGACGAGGCGGCCATCGCGGCCGCCGTCTCCCCCGCCAGGTCCGCGCCGCCGCAGCTCGCGTCGATCTTGTACGCGGGCCGCGCCATCGGCATCACCTCGGCCGGGCCCCACCACTTGTGGTCGTCGTCGCCCTTGCCGACCTGTCCGTACAGGACGTTCGGCGCGGGGTGCGCCTTGACGAAGTAGTCGTTGACGAAGCGCAGGTTGTTCAGCAGGTGGGTGAGCTGCCCGGAGGCGACGTAGCCGTCGCGGTACTCGACCGCGCCCCAGGCCAGCATGGTGGCGCTGAACGCCATCGGGAAGCCGAACTTCACGTGGTCACCGGCGTCGTACCAGCCGCCGGTGAGGTCGACGCCGACGTCGGCGCCGTCGGTGAGCGCCGAGTCGCCGCGCCAGGAGACGCGGTTCCACGAGGGCTTGGGGCCGGACTGCTGCGCCTCGTAGAAGAACAGCGACTTCTGCAACGCCTCGGCGTAGTTGAACGTGGCCGCGGCCTGCGCGGCGGGCACCTCGACGGCCGACGCGGGCGGCGCGGCGGCGACGGCCGTGGCCAGGCCGACGGCCAGTGCGGCGCCGGCGGCGAGCAACCGGCGCAGCCGCGACCGGCCTCCGGGCGGCGGTATCGGACGGGGCATGGCGAGCTCCTGTGGCTGGCGCCGCGCGGCAGCCGGAGCGGGGACGGCACTCGGGGCTCCGGCTGCCGCGAGGCAGTGGTGGTGGGGTGACCGCAGGAGCCTCGGGAGCGCTCCCATGGATAAGCGACAATGTAATGCGCGGGCAACATGTTGGGAAGGCCACCGTCGGCGAGGCCCGCTCGGCGTACCGACGGGTAACAAACGGGAGCTGGATCACACCATCGATGCAGCTCGATATTGAGCCGACTCGTTCCCAGCTCAGCGGCATCGCGGTGACGACGAACGCGCCGCGGACGGCCCCGTCCAGGCCGCCGCCGTCCTGGCATACGAGCGTACGGTTGCCCGCCCGCTCGGCACCGCGCGACAGTACGCCTCACCTGCGGTGCCATCGACGCCGCCGCTCCCCGGACGACACTGAGGAGATCGCGATGGCTCTACGACTCGCCGAGGGCACCTCCTGGTCCGACACGCTCGCCCGGGCGGTGGCCGCCACCCCCGAGGCCTTCGACACCACCTCCGACGGCGTGCCCACGCTCCACAATCTCGTCCAGGGGCAGTGGCGCGCGCTCGGCACACCGGCGCCGGTCCGTACCCCTGTCGACAACACCGTCCTCATCCACCTGGCCCGGCTCGACGCCGAGGCCGCGCGCGGCGCGGTCGCCCACGCCGCGGCGGCGCACCGGGAGTGGGCGCAGACCCCGCTGGCCGAGCGCGTCGCCCGCGTCACCGACGCGCTGGACGCGCTCACCGGGCACCGCGACCTGCTCGCCCTGCTGCTGGTCTGGGAGATCGGCAAGCCGTGGCGGCTGGCCTGCGCCGACGTGGACCGGGCGCTGGACGGCGTGCGCTGGTACGTGGACGAGATCGAGCGGATGCTCGCCGACGGCCGGGAGCCGCTGCCCGGCCCGGTCAGCAACATCGCCTCCTGGAACTACCCGATGAGCGTGCTGGTGCACGCCGAGCTGGTGCAGTTGCTGGCCGGCAACGCGGTGATCGCCAAGACGCCGTCCCAGGGCGGCGCGGTCTGCCTCACCGTCGCCCACGCGCTGATGCGCCGCGCCGGACTGCCCGCCACCCTGCTGTCCGGCAGCGGCGAGGAACTGTCCGAGGTGCTCGTCCGCGCGCCGGAGATCGGCGCGGTGGCGTTCGTCGGCGGGCGCTCCAACGGCGGCAAGGTCGCCGCCGCGCTGCTCGACTGCGACAAGCGGCACTTCATCGAGCAGGAGGGCCTCAACGCCTGGGGCATCTGGAACTTCTCCCAGTGGGACTCGCTCGCCGCGCACCTGCGCAAGGGCTTCGAGTACGGCAAGCAGCGCTGCACCGCGTACCCCCGGTTCGTGGTCCAGCGCGACCTCGTCGACGAGTTCCTCGACATGTACCTGCCCGTGGTCCGCTCGATCCGCTTCGGCCACCCGCTCGCGGTCGACGAGACGTGGCAGGCCGGCGACCCGCTGCCCGAGCTGGACTTCGGTCCGCTGATCAGCGCCGCCAAGGCCGAGGAGCTGCGCCGCAAGGTCGAGGAGGCGGTACGCGGCGGCGCCGTACCGCTGCACCGGGGCAAGCTCGACGGCGCACCGTTCCTCGACGGGCAGGACACGTCCGCGTACGTCGCGCCCGCCGTGCTGCTGGCCCCGCCCGGCCGGTCCCGGCTGATGCACGCCGAGCCGTTCGGCCCGGTGGACACCATCGTGGTGGTGGACACCACCGACGAGCTGCTGGCCGCGATGAACGCCTCCAACGGCGCGCTCGTCGCGTCGCTGGCCTGCGACGACGAGGAGCTGGCCGGCAAGCTGGCGGTGGACCTGCAGGCGTTCAAGGTGGGCATCAACAAGCCCCGCTCCCGGGGCGACCGGGACGAGCCGTTCGGCGGCCGGGGCGCCTCCTGGAAGGGCGCGTTCGTCGGCGGCGACCTGCTGGTGCAGGCGGTGACGGTGGGCGGAGACGGCCGGCTCTACGGCAACTTCCCCGACTACAGCAGCTACCCCGCCACCTGATCCCCGCGAACACGGACGGGGCCCCCGCATCGGGGGCCCCGCCGTGTCACCGTCCCCCGCATCGGAGGTCGGTCCGGGTGGCGCGCGAACGCGCCGGTTGCGGCCCTCCGGCCGGACCCCTCGGGCGTGCCGCGCCGTTGCGGCTCACCTCCGGGGTCCGGCCGGACGGCCGTCAGCTCATCCCGGCCGCTGCGCCGGCACGACCGCGCCGGCACGCGCGCCGCTACCGGCCACCGCCGGTGCGCCGGTCACCGCGTCACCGCCGGACGCCGGCTCGCCCGTCGACGGCGCGGGAACCAGCGGAAGCGTCGCGGTCAGCACCGCGCCGTCGCGTTCCAACGCCACCGGCCGGTCCAGGCGGCGCAGCGTCCGCAGCATCGGGGTGTTCTCGGCCTGCACGTGCAGCAGCACCGCGGCGTAACCGGCCCGGTCGGCGTGGCCGAGCAGGCGGCGCAGCAGCGCCGAGCCCAGGCCCCGGCGCTGCCAGTCGTCGCGCACCAGCAGCGCCGCCTCGGCCTCGTCGCCCTCACCGAGCAGGTTCGCCATCGCCACGACCGGCTCCGCCGCCCCGCCGGAGCCCGCCGTCGCGAGCAGGGTCACGCCCCGGACCGGCTCCAGCAGCCGGCGCAGCCGCGCCGGCGCCGGGTCGGCCGCCCCGCTCAGGTAACGCCGCTGCCGGCTGCGCGGCGAGCAGGCCGCGTGCAGCTCGCGTACGCCGGGCACGTCCTCGGCCGTCGCCGCGCGCACCGACACCTCCCCGCCGTCGGGCAGCACCAGCGTGACCCGTTCGGTGTCCCGGCGGGCCAGCATCGCCGCCAGCTCGACCACTGCCTGCGCCCGGGCGTACTCGGCCGGGGTGAAGCTCGGCTCCCGGCGGCACAGCTCGTACGCCCCGCCCGACGGGTCCGCGAGCGCCATGGTCGTGCCGCCCACCCCGCCCGGCGCGGTGGCCGGCGTCGGACGCCAGGTCACGGTGTCGGCGCCGAGCAGCGTGCGCAGCGCCGCGCCGGTCGCCTCCGGGTCACGGGCCAGCCGTCCGGCGAGCCCGAGCACCCGGGTCGGCTCGTCGGCCAGCCCGCGCGCCTCGCTGCGCGCGACCCAGCAGTCCCGGCCCCGGCCGCGCTCCACGGCGGCCCGCAGCTCCGCCTCGGTGACCTGCTCGGGCGCGTCGACCAGGAAGTCGTCGACCGCGCCGGCCTCGGTGGTGTGCACCTGCACGCTGAGGATGTTGACCCCGCGCAACGCGAGGCTCGCCGTGAGCACCGACAGGTAACCCGGCCGGTCGTCCACGGTGGCTCGGATCCGCCACAGCGCCATGGTTGTCTCCCTTCCTCGGCACCGACCATGCCGTGCCCCTGTTGCGGGCCCGTTGCCCCGGGGTGACGCGGCCCGTCCGGTCAGGTGACGGTGATCACGGGTGGCGTGCCGACCAGGTCCAGCCGGTCGCCGAGGATCACCGCGCCGGCGCGGACGATCTGGGCGAGCCGGTCCACCTCGGTGGAGTGGAACCCGGCCGCGGCCAGTGGCTCGCTGTGGTCGCGGGCGACCACCAGCACCAGGCCGGCCCGGCCGAACGGCGCGACCGCGTAGTGGTGCCCCTCCGGGCTGGTCATGGCCCGCGCCCGCAGCGGGGTCACCTCCGGCAGCCGGGGCGGCGCCGGGGCCCGCCAGCTCGCGTGCCCGATCGCGGCGACGCCCGCCTCGCCGCTGCGCGAGGCCCAGTCCAGGGGTACGACGGCGGCCACCGCCCAGTCGGCGGCGAGCAGCCCGGGTGCCGCGTCGACGAGCGTGGCCACCCCGTCGGCCGGGTTGGCGGCCACCTGGGCGAGCAGTTCCGCGTCCTGCCCGGTGGTGGTGGGCGCGCCGATCGCCCGCCACACGCCGTCCACCCGCACGCCGGGGATCGCGGCCAGCCCGGCGAGCATCCGCTCCACCCGCGCCGCGCCCGGCCACACCACAGTGAAGTCGTCCACCGCCCGGCCGCCGAGCCGTTCCAGGACCACCACCTGCACGATGTCGGCGCCGGAGACGCCGAGTGTCCGGGCCACCTGGCCGAGCGTGCCCGGACGGTCCGGCAGGGTCACCCGAACTCTCAGCAGCATGTCTGATCCCCTCCGCTCGGCGGGCCGGCCGAGCGGCCGGCAGGCTGGGGCCCAGCCTGCCGGTTGACCATTTCGCCCCTGTTGCAGCGGCATGTCCCGCCGGGAAAACCCCGACCTTGACAACAAAGCTGAGCTGCCATCAACTAATCGGATGACCGATCCGGCCGCCGCTGCCCGGCTCTCGGCCGGCTCGGCACCCCGCGGGCTCGACCTCGACCGGCTCGCCACCTACCTGGCCGCGCACCGGCCGGACCTGACCGGCCCCCTGTCGGCGCGGCTGATCGCCGGCGGCAAGTCCAACCTCACCTACCTGCTGCGCGCCGGTGACCGCGAGGTGGTGCTGCGCCGGCCACCGCTGGGGCACGTGCTGGCCACCGCGCACGACATGGCCCGGGAGCACCGGGTGATCTCGGCGCTCGCGCCGACCGGCGTACCGGTGCCGGAGGCGCTGGCGCTCTGCGCCGACGAGAGCGTCATCGGCGCGCCGTTCTACCTGATGGCGAAGGTCGACGGCGAGGTCTACCGGCGGCGCGAGCAGACCGACGCGCTGACGCCGGCGCAGCGGCGCGACCTCGCCATGGCGATGATGGACACGCTCGCCACGCTGCACCGGGTCGAGCCGGCCGAGGTCGGGCTGGCCGACTTCGGCCGTCCGGAGGGCTACCTGGCCCGGCAGGTACGCCGCTGGGCCGGCCAGCTCGACCGGTCCCGCAGCCGGCCGCTGCCCGGCATCGACGAGCTGCGCGACGCGCTGGCCGCCAGCGTGCCCGAGGGCGCGAACGCGGGCCGGATCGTGCACGGCGACTACCGGCTGGACAATCTGCTCGCCACCGTCGACCCGCCGGCGGTGCGGGCGGTGCTCGACTGGGAGATGGCCACGCTCGGCGACCCGCTGGCCGACCTCGGGCTGCTGCTGACGTACTGGGACGTGCTCGGCGACAGCGACCACGGCGAGGGCAACCCGGTGGCCGACGGCATCGGGCCGCGCGCCGGGTTCCCCACCGGGGCCGAGCTGATCGAGCGGTACGCCGGGCGCAGCGACGTCGACGTCGGCCCGCTGCACTGGCACGTGGCGCTCGGCTGTTTCAAGCTCGCGGTGATCTGCGAGGGCATCCACTACCGGCACACGCTCGGCCAGACCCTGGGCGAGGGCTTCGACCGGATCGGCGACATGGTGGCGCCGCTCGTGGCACACGGGCTGCACGCGGTGAGGGAGAGCTAGATGGAGTTCGCGTACGACGACCGGACGGTCGAGCTGCGGCAACGGCTGGAGGCGTTCCTCACCGAGTGCGTGTACCCGGCCGAGCCGGTGCACCACGAGCAGGTGCTCGCGGCCGGCGACCCGTGGGCCCGCCCGCCGGTGATGGCGGAGCTGAAGGCGCAGGCGCGCGAGCGCGGGCTGTGGAACCTGTTCCTGCCCGACGCCCGCTACGGCGCCGGCCTGACCAACCTGCAGTACGCGCCCCTGGCCGAGCTGACCGGCCGCAGCCCGCACCTGGCGCCGGAGGCGCTCAACTGCGCCGCGCCGGACACCGGCAACATGGAGCTGCTCGCCGAGTTCGGCTCCGAGGAGCAGCGCAAGCAGTGGCTCATGCCGCTGCTGGCCGGGGAGATCCGGTCCGCGTTCTGCATGACCGAGCCGGAGGTGGCCTCCTCCGACGCGACGAACATCGGCACCCGGATCATCCGCGACGGCGACCACTACGTGATCAACGGCCGCAAGTGGTGGTCGTCCGGGGCGATGGACCCGCGCTGCGAGATCTTCATCGTGATGGGCAAGACCGACCCGGACGCCGACCGGCACCGCCAGCAGAGCATGATCCTGGTGCCCCGGGACACCCCCGGCGTGACGGTACGCCGCGGCATGCGCGTCTTCGGCTACAGCGACGCCCCGCACGGCGGGCACGCCGAGATCGACTTCTCCGACGTACGGGTGCCGGCGGAAAACCTCGTCGGCGAGGAGGGCACCGGGTTCGCCATCGCCCAGGCCCGGCTCGGCCCCGGCCGGATCCACCACTGCATGCGCCTGATCGGCATGGCCGAGCGGGCCCTGGAGCTGTTCTGCCGGCGCGTGCTCGACCGGGTCGCGTTCGGCCGCCCGCTCGCCGAACAGGGCGTGGTACGCGAGTGGATCGCCGAGTCGCGGGTCCGGATCGAGCAGGCCCGCCTGCTGGTGCTCAAGACCGCGTGGCTGATGGACACCGTCGGCAACAAGGGCGCGCACACCGAGATCCAGGCCATCAAGATCGCCACGCCGCTGATGGCCGAGTGGGTGATCGACAAGGCGATCCAGGCGCACGGCGGAGCCGGGGTCAGCCAGGACACCCCACTGGCCGAGCTGTGGGCGGCGGCCCGCACGCTGCGCCTGGCCGACGGCCCCGACGAGGTGCACCGCGCCTCGCTGGCCCGCCGGGAGCTGCGCCGCTATTCCTGACCGGCTCCCGCCGGGCGTGGTCAGGCGGAGGCGCGGTGGATCAGCTCGGTGTCCAGCAGCACGTGCGGCGAGGGAACCTCCTCGCCGCGGATGCGGGAGACCAGCAGCCGGGCCATCTGCCGGCCCATCTCCTCGACCGGCTGGAACACGGTGGTCAGCGGCGGCTCGGCCTGACGCGCGATCGGGGCGTCGTCGAAGCCGATCACCGCGACGTCCTCGGGCACCCGGCGGCCCGCCTCGCGCAGCGCGCGCAACGCGCCGAACGCCATCAGGTCGGAGGCGACGAACACGGCGTCCAGTTCCGGGCAGACGTCCAGCAGCCGGCGCATCGCGGCGGTGCCGCTGCCCTCGCTGAAGTCCCCGTACGCGATCAGGCCCGGGTCGATCCGGCCGCCGGACGCCCGGACGGCCTCCTGGTAGCCGGAGAGCCGGGCCAGGCCGGCGCCCATGTCCTGCGGGCCGGCGATGGTGGCGACCCGCCGGCGGCCCTGGCGGAACAGGTGCTCCACCGCCTGCCGCGCGCCGCCGACGTTGTCCATGTCGACGAACCACGCCGGCTGGGCGTTCGGGTGCAGCATCCGCGCCGGGCGGCCGCCGAGCACAGTCGGCAGGCCGCGCTCCTCCAGCAGCGTGGGCAGCGGGTCGGCGTCGTGCAGCGAGAGCAGGAGCACGCCGTCGACGTGCTGGTTGGTCAGGTGGTGCTCGACCCGTTCCCGCTCGATCGGCGACTGCACCATGGCCAGCCAGAGCTGCATCGGCGTCTCGACCAGCCCGGAGCTGACGCCCCGCACGATGGCCGCGAAGAACGGCTCGGTGAAGACCCGCTCCCCCGACTCGGAGACGACCAGGGCCACCGAGTCGGTCCGCTGGGTGACCAGCGCACGGGCGGCGCGGTTCGGCACGTACCCCAGCTCGGCGATGGCCTGCTGGACGGCGGCCCGGGCCTCCGGGCTGACCTGCGGCGAGCCGTTGACCACGCGGGAGACAGTGCCGCGCCCGACGCCGGCGCGGGCCGCGACCGCGTCGAGGGTCGGACGCCCGAGCGAGCGGGTGCGCTGCGTTGTCATCGTCTGTTGCTCCTCCGACGGTCGGGCGGGCCCGGCACCGATTGAGGCGTCGGCGCCGGGCCGCCCGTTACTGGCTGGCCCAGCTTATTGTGCGGGCAGTCCGTTGCGTCGGATCACGTCGGCGTACCACCTGGCGCTGGACTTCGCGATCCGGGCCTGGCTGTCGTAGTCGACATAGACCATGCCGAACCGCTTCGTGTAGCCCCAGGCCCACTCGAAGTTGTCCATCAGCGACCAGGCGAAGTAGCCCTTGAGCGGCACGCCGGCCTCGATCGCGGCGTGCGCCGCCCGCAGGTGCGCGGCGAAGTAGGCCAGCCGGTCCGGGTCGTCCACCCGGCCGTCGACCAGCTCGTCGACGAACGCCGAGCCGTTCTCGGTGACGTAGAGCGGCAGGTCCGTGTACTCCCGGTGGACCCGCTCCAGCGTCTCCACCAGGCCCGGGGCGTCGATCTCCCAGTCCATGTCCGTCACCGGGACACCCCGGGTGACGAACCGGACGTCCTCGCTGCCCGGCCAGCAGGACGGCGCCCGCCAGTAGGGCTCCGGCTCCGCGCCCTCGACCGGCGCGGCGACCACGTGCCGGCTGTAGTAGTTGATCCCGACCATGTCCAGCGGCGTGGCGATGGTCGCCAGGTCACCGTCGCGCACGTGCCCCATGTCGGTGATCTGGCGCACGTCGGCGACCAGGTCCGCCGGGTACGCCCCGCGCAGCACCGGGTCGAGGAAGAACCGGTTCGCCAGCGCGTCGATCCGGCGGGCCGCGTCGGCGTCCGCCGCCGAGTCGGTCGCCGGGGTGACCGGGTACAGGTTGACGGTGATCCCGAGCTGCGCGTCCGGGCGGACCGCGCGGACCGCCTGCACGGCCAGGCCGTGACCGAGCATCAGGTGGTGCCCGGCCCGCAGCGCGTCCGCGCCGTCGCGGCGGCCCGGCGCGTGCACGCCGGAGCCGTAGCCGAGGAACGCCGAGCACCACGGCTCGTTCAGCGTGGTGAAGTACTTCACGCGGTCGCCGAGCGCGTCGGCGACCAGATGCGCGTACTCGGCGAACCGGCCGGCGGTGTCCCGGGCCGGCCAGCCGCCCGCGTCCTCCAGCGGCTGCGGCAGGTCCCAGTGGTAGAGCGTCAGCCAGGGCTCGATGCCGTGGCCGAGCAGCTCGTCGATCAGGCGGCGGTAGAAGTCCATGCCCTCCTGGTTGACGCCGCCCGTGCCGCCCGGCTGCACCCGCGGCCAGCTCACCGAGAAGCGGTACGACCGCAGCCCCAGGTCGGCCATCAACCGCACGTCGTCCGGCATCCGGTGGTAGTGGTCGCACGCCACGTCGCCGGTGTGCCCGGCCACCGTCCGCCCCTCGGTGTGGCTGAAGGTGTCCCAGATCGACGGCGCACGGCCACCCTCCGCCGCCGCGCCCTCGATCTGGTACGCGGCGGTGGCCGCGCCCCAGAGGAAGTCCGGCGGGAAGGTCAGGGCCGGACCGGCGTCGAGGAGACCGACGGCGGGCGGGCTTGCTGGATTGCTCACGACTTGACGGCGCCTTCCATGATGCCGCCGATGATCTGGCGGCCGAACAGAACGAACACGACGAACAGGGGCAGGGTCGCGATCAACGTACCGGCGAAGATCTGCGAGTTGTCGGCGAAGTAGGCGGTGTTGAGGCTGCGCAGCGAGATCTGGACGGTCGGGTTGGACGGGTCCGCCAGCACCACGAACGGCCAGAAGAACTGGTTCCACTGCTCCATGAAGGTCAGCAGACCCAGCACCGCGGCGGCCGGACGCAGCGCGGGCGCCACCACGTGCCAGTACACCCGCCAGGTGGAACAGCCGTCCACCCGGGCCGCCTCGATCAACTCGTTCGGTACCGCCTGCTCGGCGTACTGGCGCATCATGAAGATGCCGAAGCCGCCGATCAGGAACGGAACGGTCACCGACGGCATGGTGTTCAGCCAGTCGAGCTTGGCCATCAGGATGTACAGCGGCAGCACGCCGAGCTGGATCGGCACCATCATCGAGGTGAGGATGATCAGCAGCAGCGCGTTCTTGCCCCGGAAGCGCAGCTTGGCGAACGCGAAGCCGGCCAGCGAGCCGAAGAACACCGTCGCGACGGTGATCGTCCCGGCGACCAGGAACGAGTTCATCAGGCCCTTGAGGATGTTGGCGTCGCTGTTGGCGAGCACCCGCTCGATGTTCTCGCCGAGCTTGCCGCCGGGCAGGAACGGCGGCGGCCAGGAGTTGGCCGCGTCGTTCGTCCGGCTGGCGATCACGATCATCCAGTAGAACGGGAACAGGGAGAGCAGCACACCGAAGATCAGGCCGATCATGGTGAGCGGGCTGGCCTTCCAGAGCCGCTCGGCCCGGTGGGTGGTCTTCACCGGCGCGCTGTGCCGGGTGGGCGGGCGGACCGCGGTGGTCGTCATCTCGTCACCTCACTTGTCGGAGCTGATGCGGCGGGCGAGCAGGTAGTTGATCGCCGACATCAACGCGATGAGCACGAAGAGCACGAGCGCGACCGCTCCGGCGTACCCCCACCGGAAGCGCTGGTTCATCACGTCGAGCAGGTACATCGTGATGGTCTGGAACTGCCCCTCCGAACCACCGGAGAGACCGCCCGAGCCGCTGGTGAACAGCAGGGGCTCGGTGAACAGCTGAAGGCCGCCGATGGTGGAGATGATCAGCGTGAAGATGATCGTGGGGCGCAGCTGCGGGACCGTGATCGACCAGAACTGCCGCCGCCGGGAGGCGCCGTCCAGCGCCGCGGCCTCGTACATGTCCTTGCTGATCGACTGCATGGCGGCGAGGTAGATCAGCGCGTTGTAGCCGACCCACCGCCAGTCGACCATGGTGGAGATGGCGAACCATGAGGCGAAGCGGTTCGCCCGCCAGTCGATCGGGTCCAGGCCGATGCTGTCGAGCAGCCAGTTGACCAGGCCGAAGTCCTTGGCGTAGAGCATCGAGAAGATCAGCGCGACCACGGCGGTCGAGGTGATGATCGGCATCGCGATGGCCATCCGGAAGAACGTCTGCGCGCGCAGCTTCCGGTTCAGCGCGTTGGCGAGCATCAGCGCCAGCAGCAACTGGGGCACTGTGGAGAGCGCGAACATGCCGAACGTGTTGACCACCGCATTCCAGAACTGCGGGTCCTCGGTGATCAGTTCGACGAAGTTGTCCATCCCGACGAAGGAGATCGTCGGGTTCAGCGGCGACCGGTCGGTCAGCGCGATCCAGACCGTGTACGCGATCGGGTACACGCCGAACACGGCGAAGATCACGAAGAACGGCAGGACGTACAGGTAGGGCGAGTACTTCAGGTCCAGCCGGGTCATCGAGGCGGCGCGGCGGCGTGTGTGACGTGCGGAGCGCGGCGCGCCGGGCTCGGGCGGCGCCGCGGCGTGCAGGTCGAGGCTCATGGGGAGTCCTTCTCCTCGGCCGGCGTCACCCGCCACACGGGCGACGCCGGACTCTGCGGGCACCGCGGGTGGC
>NZ_JAGPXP010000027.1:0-88371 GCF_018070485.1 Micromonospora sp. C41
GGGTATAAAACAATTGGCACTGGCTTTACAAGCACCCTGTTGAGTTCTCAAAGAACAACCACACACCAACCACCAGGCCCCGCATCAGCAGAACCCCCAGCCGGGGCATTTCGTTCAACCACCCGCCGCTCTCGCGCCGGGCACTTTTACTACGTTACCCGGTGGTTTCTGCCGTGTCAAACCGGTGTCAACCGGTTTGTCGTGCATCACCTTTTTACCGGGCACCCCGATTCAACCGACTTCCGTCGGTCGTTCCGAGGAATTCGGCAGGCCGGCCGCCCGCGGTTTCCCGCTGGCTCGTCCGTTTCCCTGCCGGCCGATAACCTTACCCGGTCGGTTCCGCCTCGCCAAATCCGCCTCCCGGCGAATCCGGGGCACCACCCGGTTCTCAGGTCCTGCGCTCCGGCCTTCCAGGTCTTTCGCCTGTTTCGTCCGTTCCGCGCTGGCAGAGAGAAAGTTACGCGCCCAGCGGAGTGATCGTCAAATCCGCTGGGCGCGTCCCGCGTCACATTGTCGACAACGGACTATCCGCGCAGCTCGACACCGGCGAACGAGCGCTTGCCCCGGCGCAGCACGAGGTACCGGCCGTGCAGCAGGTCGTCCGCCGACACGGTGGCGTCCACCTCGGAGATCCGGGTGTTGTTCACGTACGCGCCACCCTCGGCGATCACCCGGCGGGCCTCCTTCATGCTCGGCACCAGGCCGGACTCCTTGAGCAGGCCGGCGACGTCCGGCAGCTCGTCGAGACGCACCAGGCCGGCCTCGGTCAGCGCGGCGCGCAGCGTCTCCGGGGCCAGCTCGTCGAGCGAGCCCCGCCCGAACAGCGCCTGGCTCGCCGCGACCGCCTGGGCCGTCTCCCGCTCGCCGTGCACCAGCGTGGTCAGCTCCTCGGCGAGCGCCCGCTGGGCCAGGCGCGCCTGCGGGCGTTCCGCGGTCGCCTTCTCCAGCTCCTCCAGCTCCTCACGGGAGCGGAAGCTGAAGTACCGCAGGTAGCGGCTGACGTCCCGGTCGTCGGCGTTGACCCAGAACTGGTAGAACGCGTACGGGCTGGTCATCTGCGGGTCGAGCCAGATCGCGCCGGACTCGCTCTTGCCGAACTTGGTGCCGTCGGACTTCGTCACCAGCGGGGTGGTGAACGCCTGCACCGGCCCGGCGCCGCGCCGGCGAACGTAGTCCACCCCTGCGGTGATGTTGCCCCACTGGTCGGAGCCGCCGTACTGGAGCTGGCAGCCGTGCCGGCGGTGCAGCTCGAAGAAGTCGTTCGCCTGCAGCAGCTGGTAGCTGAACTCGGTGAAGCTGATGCCCGTCTCCAGGCGCGCCCTGACCACCTCGCGGGCGAGCATCTTGTTCACCGGGAAGTGCTTGCCGACGTCGCGGAGGAACTCCACCACCGACATCTCGCCGGTCCAGTCCAGGTTGTTGACCAGTTGCGCCGCGTTCTCCCCGGTGTACGTGACGAACGGCGAGAGCTGCTCGCGGATGCGCTCCACCCAGCCGGCGACCACGTCGGGCGAGTTGAGCGTCCGCTCGGCGCTCTCCTTCGGGTCACCGATCTGGCCGGTGGCGCCGCCGACCAGCAGCAGCGGACGGTGCCCGGCGAGCTGGAGCCGGCGCGCGGTGAGGACCTGCATGAGGTGGCCGACGTGCAGGCTCGGGGCGGTCGGGTCGAAGCCCACATAGAACGTGGCCTGCCCGCCCCCGAGCAGGTCGCGCAGCTCGTCGAGGCCGGTCGAGTCCTGGATCAGGCCCCGCCACAGCAGGTCGTCGGTCAGGGAGTCCCGCCCCTGCGGGAGGTTGCTGTCGGTCACGGTCACCGATTCTCCCCCATTACCGGACCCGGGCCGTACCGGGTTTGCCGAGGTGCGGCCGACTAGGCTGGCGGCGCCGTCGAACGCGAGGAGGAACCGCGGTGGACATGCCGAACCTGACCGGTGGCTTCGTGGCCCTGCTGGGCCTGACGTTCGACGAGGTCAGCGGGGACCGGGTGGTGATCCGGTGGAAGGTGCGCCCGGAGCTGCACCAGCCGTACGGGATCCAGCACGGTGGCGTCTACTGCTCGGTGGTCGAGACGGCGGCCAGCATCGGCGGCGCGCTCTGGCTGGGCGACAAGGGCAACGTGGTCGGGGTGTCGAACCAGACCGACTTCCTGCGCGCGGTGCGCGACGGCGAGCTGACCGCCGTCGGCACGCCCGTGCACCGGGGCCGCAGCCAGCAGCTCTGGCTCGTGGAGATCACCGACGCGGACGGCCGGCTGGTGGCCCGCGGCCAGGCGCGCCTGCAAAACCTGACCGCCTCCTGACGCATTCGCCCGAAACCGGGCACTGACGCCGATATCGTCGCCTCGGTGAGATCGTCCGCTCCCGAACCGACGTGAGGAAGCTGTTCGCCGCCACGCTCGGCGTACTGTCGGCCGTCGGCGGCTTCGTCGACATCGGTGACCTGGTGGCGGCCAGTCAGGCCGGCGCGCTGTTCGGCATGGCCCACACCTGGGTGCTGCTGGCCGGCGTGGTCGGCATCTGCGCGTACGCGGAAATGGCCGGCCGGATCGCGGCGGTGAGCGGGCGGGCGGTCTTCGACCTGGTCCGGGAGCGGCTCGGGCCGCGGGTGGCGCTGCTCAACCTGGTCGCGTCGTGGCTGGTCACTGTGGTCACGCTCGCCGCGGAGCTGGGCGGGGTGGCGCTGGCGCTGCAACTGGCCACCCGGGTGAGTCACCTGTTCTGGGTGCCGCTCGCCGCGCTGGCCGTCTGGCTGGTGCTGTGGCGGCTGCGCTTCGAGCTGATGGAGCGGATCTTCGGCCTCGCCGGGCTGGCGCTGCTGGTGTTCGCGGTCGCGCTGGTGGCGCTGCCGACCGACTGGCCGGAACTCGGGCAGGGCGCGTGGCAGATCAGCGCGGCCGGGCACGGCTGGCCGCTGTACTGGTTCGTGGCGGTGGCGCTGTTCGCCTCGACGGTGAGCCCCTACGAGGTGTTCTTCTTCTCCTCCGGCGGCGTCGAGGAGCGCTGGAGCGCGGCGGACCTGGCGCGGGCCCGGTCGAACGTGCTGATCGGCTTTCCGGTGGGCGGGTTCCTGGCGTTGTCGCTGGTGGCCGTGGCGACGGTGGCCTACCACCCGTCCGGGGTGTCGCTCAGTACGCTCGACGAGGTGGCGCGGCCGGTGGCCACGGCGCTCGGTGGCGCCGGCCTGGCCACCGCCGTGCTGGCGTTCTTCGCGGTGACGTTCGGCGCGGCGCTGGAGACGGGCCTGTCGGCGGCGTACGCGGCGGCGCAGTACTTCGGCTGGCAGTGGGGCAAGCGTGTCCGCCCCCGGGAGGCGGCCCGGTTCCACAGCGTCCTGCTGGTCGGTCTGCTGCTCGGCGTGGTGATGCTGATGACGACCGTGGACCCGGTGCGGCTGACCGAGTACATGCTGGTGCTGAGCGCTGTGGTGCTGCCGCTGACGTACCTGCCGATCCTGGTGGTCGCGAACGACAGGGGGTACCTCGGCGACCGGGTCAACGGGCGCTGGATGAACCTGCTCGGCGCGGTGTTCCTGCTGCTCATCGTCGCGGCGTCGGTGGCCGCGATCCCACTGGCGATCATGACGGGGATGGGTCCATGAGGGTTCAGCTGGCCAAGCGGCTGCTCGACCGGCAGATCGTCGACGTGGACGGGCGGCTGGTCGGGCGGGTCGACGACATCGCGTTCGCAGTCGACGACGAGGGCTTCCCGTACGTGGACAGCCTGCTCACCGGGCAGGGGGCGCTCGGGGAGCGGATCGGCGGGCGGGTCGGTCGGCTGCTCGTGGCGGTGGCGGACCGGTTCACCGACGACCCGCCGGTGCCGCCGTTGCGCGTACCGCTGTCGCAGGTCGCCCACGTGGACAGCGCGGTGCGGCTGCGCTGCCGGGCGGCGGACCTGCCGCCGTCGCCGGTGGAGGCGTGGCTGCGCCGGCACCTGATCGAGCACATTCCCGGGTCCGGCCGTGCGAGCGGGTGAGCTGCTCGGCCGTACCGCCTACGACCTGCACGGGCGGCGGCTGGGCCGGGTGGTGGACGTGGTGGTGCGCGGCGGGTGGCCGCCGGACCGGCTGCGGATCACCGACGTGATCGTCGCCGGGCACTGGTGGACCCGGGTGATCAGCCGCCTGATCGGCCCGGAGCTGCACCCGTCCGGGCCGTGGCTGCTGCGGATGGTGGCCCGGCTGGTCGGGCGCAGCACCCGTCAGGTGCCCGCCGACGCGGTGCAGCTGCTTCCGCCGGTGCCCGGCTTCCCGTTCGGCCCGCCGGCCGGACGCCGCTGAGGGCCGAGTTGCCGGACGCCGTCCGTCAGCGGCGCGCCTCGTCGAGTTCCGGGGCGTCGGCCGGCTCGCCGGCGTCGTCCGCGGCGTCGTCGTCCGGGGAGTCGTCGCCGCGGCCGCGCCGGCGGACCCGCACCTCGGTGATGGCCCGCTGGTCGACGTCGGCCACCGCCAGCTCCCAGCCGTCCACCGTCACCTGCTCCCCCGCCACCGTCGGGATGTGCCCGAGGCAGATCAGCACCAGCCCGGCGACGGTGGTGTAGTCGCCCGCCGGCCGGTTCGGCAGCTCCACGCCCAGGTCGGTCAGGTCGTGCACCGGGAACGTGCCGGGCAGCACCAGCGTGCCGTCCGGCTCGGTGCGCACGGAACGCAGGTCGCGGTCGGTCTCGTCGTAGATCTCGCCGACGATCTCCTCGAGGATGTCCTCCAGCGTGACGATCCCGTCGACCGCGCCGCGCTCGTCGACCACGAGCGCGATGTGCTGGCGTTCGGCCTTGAACTGACGCAGCGCGTCGACCACCGGCAGCGAGTCGGGCAGCAGCATGGGCGGGCGGGCGATCTCGTCGACCGGCCGGTCGTCGGAGACGCCGACCAGGTCACGCAGGTGGATGACGCCGACCGCGTCGTCCAGGCCGCCGTGGCGGACCACCGGCGCCCGGGAGTGGCCGGTCGCCGCCAGGACCAGCCGCGCGGCCTCGGCGGTGGTGCCGCTGTCGAGCGTGAAGACCTGCAACCGGGGTACGAGCACAGCCCGCAACTGCCGGTCCGCGATCTCCACCGCACCGGCGATGATCGTGCGCTGTTCCTTGGTGAAGCCGTGGTTGCCGGCCACGATGTCGCGCAGCTCGTCCGGGCCGATCTCGTCCGGCTCGGCCTTCGGGTCCAGGCCGAACAGGCGTACCACCAGGTCGGTGGTGGCGCCCAGCAGCCAGACGGCGGGCCGGGTGATGCTGGAGAGCAGGTCCAGCGGGCGGGCCACCAGCAGCGCCCACCGCTCGGCCGACTGCATCGCGATCCGCTTCGGGGCCAGCTCGCCGAAGACCAGCGTGACGAACGTGAGCACCAGCGTCACCGCGACGATGGCGACGGTCTCGGCGGCGTTGCCGAACACGCTGAGCAGCGGCACCAGCGGCCGGGCCAGCGAGACCGCGGCGGCGGCGGACGCGAGGAACCCGGCGAGCGTGATGCCGATCTGGATCGTGGCCAGGAACCGGTTCGGATCCTTCGCCAGGCGGGCCAGTGTCCGTCCGCCCCGGCCGCTGCGCTCCAGCCGCTGCACCTGGCTGTCCCGCAGGGACACCAGGGCCATCTCGCTGCCGGCGAACGCCGCGTTGAGGATCACCAGCACACCGACCAGGGCCAGCTGGCTCCAGTAGCTCTGCACGACCGGTTATCTCCCTCGACCCGATCCGGGCCGGCCGACGGCCGACCCACCGGCCGGCAGATCCGGTCGGCGTGGCCCCTCTGTGCCCCGCGGGCCCGCCGCTGAATCATGACCGGCGCCGGTGTCACCCGCCGGGGCCGGGTTCAGGCCGGTACGGGCAGGTCGAGCACGTACGCGCCGCCCTCGGGCCGGAATCCGAGCCGGTGGTAGTAGGGGGCGACCATGCCGGGCGGGCTGACCACGCGGCGGAAGCCCCGGTCGGTGAACAGCCGGCTGCGCCGGTAGACGAACTCGCCCGGGGTGAAGTCCCGGAACGGCGGGGTCACGTAGTCCAGGTCGATCTGGGCCACGCCGCCCGGTTCGGCGTGCGAGAGCATCACGCCGACCACCTCGTCGGCGCGTACCACCAGGAACGCCGAGCGGTCGTCGGCGTCGGCGTCCCAGCGGAAGCCCGGGTTGAAGCGGGCGATGTCGGCGGCGTGCACCCGCAGCGTGTGCGCCAGGAAGGCGTCGCCGGTGCCCACCTCGACCACCTGGTAGGTCTGCTCGTCGTGCCGGGTGGCCAGCAGCTTGCGCAGGTACCAGACGTTGATCACGGCGAGCACCACGTTCAGCCCCACCATCGGCCACACCTGCACTGCGGTGTTGTAGCCGATCAGGATGAGGCATCCGACCAGGTTGAGCGCGCGCAGCCGCAGGATCCGGGTCTGCAGCAGGGACCAGACCAGCAGCGCGGAGCCGGCCCAGCCGACGAGTTCCAGCCAGTTCACCCGGGGAGACTAGCGGTCTGCCTGGTCAGGCCCCTCGGCGGGCAGCTCCAGCACGTACTCCTCGACCTCGGCGCCGCGCGCCGGGGCGTACCCGGAGTCCTCGCCGACCACGACGAAGCCGCACTTGCGCAGCACCGCGAGCGAGGCGGCGTTGTCCTTCGCGGCGCGGGCGTGCAGCGGCCGGTGCGGCACCTCGCGCAGCAGCGCGCGCAGCGCCGCGGTGGCGTGGCCGCGCCCCCAGTACGCCGCGTCGATCCAGTAGCTGACCTCGGTCTGCTCGCCGACCGGGAACGCCGCCACCCGACCGACCAGCCGGCCGTCGACGGTGACCGCGCGGTTCACGATGCGCGCGTCGGCGCGGATGCGCGCCCAGTGCGCCTCGAACGCGGCCCGGTCGGACGGGTCCTTCGGGCCGAACGCGGCCATCCAGTTCGCCTGCGGGTCCTGCTCGTGGGCGAAGAAGGCGGGCAGGTCGTCGTCGCGCACCGGGCGGAGCAGCACCTCGTTCGTCACGGCCGGAACGATACGGGCCCCCTCCGACACGGTCGGGACCTCCGGCCCGGTGTGTGTCCCGTCCGGCCCTGCCGCACGGCCGGCCGGCCCGGTTACCAAGGAGGTGCAACGACGCAGTCGAGGAGGCCGGACCATGTCGAAGTACGTCTACGACTTCATCGAGGGTGACCGCAGCCAGGCCGACCTGCTCGGCGGCAAGGGCGCCAACCTCGCCGAGATGACCCGGCTCGGGTTGCCGGTGCCGCCCGGGTTCACCGTCACCACCGACGCGTGCCGGGCGTACCTGGCCACCGGGGCGCCGCCGGCCGGGCTGTACGAGGAGATAAACGCGCACCTGCGGGAGGTGGAGGCGCGGCTGGACCGGTGGCTGGGTGACCCGCGTGACCCGCTGCTGCTGGCGGTGCGCTCCGGCGGGCGGTACTCGATGCCGGGGATGATGGAGACGATCCTCGACATCGGGCTCAACGACACCACCGTGGCGGGGCTGGCCGCCCGCACCGGCGACGAGCGGTTCGCGTGGGACTCGTACCGGCGGCTGATCCAGATGTTCGGCCGCACCGTGCACGGCATTCCGGGCGACGAGTTCGAGCACGAGCTGGCCGCGCTGCGGGCCACCGCCGGTCCGGGCGGGCCGGGCGCCGGGCAGCTGCGCGACCTGGTCGACACGTACAAGAAGATCTTCGCCCGGCACGTCGGGCACGACTTCCCGCAGGCCCCGCACGAGCAGCTGTTCCTGGCCGTGCGCGCGGTGTTCGAGTCCTGGCACTCGGAGCGGGCCCGGATCTACCGGCGGCAGGAGCGCATCCCGGACGACTTGGGCACCGCCGTCAACGTGATGGCGATGGTGTTCGGCAACCTCGGCCCGGACTCCGGCACCGGGGTGGCGTTCACGCGCGACCCGGCCACCGGCGCACCCGGCGTGTACGGCGACTACCTGAGCGACGCGCAGGGCGAGGACGTGGTGGCGGGCATCCGCAACACGGTGCCGCTGACCGAGCTGGCGAACCTCGACCCGGTGAGCTTCCACCGGCTGCGGGAGATCATGGCGACGCTGGAGCGGCACTACCGCGACCTGTGCGACGTCGAGTTCACCATCGAACGCGGGAAGCTGTGGATGCTCCAGACCCGGGTCGGCAAGCGCACCGCGGCGGCGGCGTTCGTGATCGCCGCGCAGCTGGCCGAGGAAGGGCTGATCACGGCCGACGAGGCGCTCACCCGGGTCACCGGCGCGCAGCTCGCCCAGCTGATGTTCCCGGCCTTCGACGTCGCCGGCGCGCCCGAGCCGCTCGCCGTCGGCGTCGGCGCCTCCCCCGGCGCCGCGGTCGGGCGGGTGGTCTTCGACTCGGCCGCCGCGGCGGCGTCCACCGGGCCGGTGATCCTGGTCCGGCCGGAGACCAACCCGGACGACCTGCCCGGCATGATCGCCGCGGTCGGGGTGCTCACCTCGCGCGGTGGGAAGACGTCGCACGCCGCCGTGGTGGCCCGCGGCATGGGCCGGACCTGCGTCTGCGGGGCCGAGGCGCTGACCATCGACGTGGAGCGCGGCGAGTTCACGGTGGGCGAGCAGGTGGTGCGCGCCGGCGAGGTGATCTCGATCGACGGCACCAGCGGGCGGATCTGGCGCGGCGAGGTGCCGGTGCAGCCGTCCCCGGTGGCCCGGTACCTGACCGGTGAGCTGCGCCCGGAGGCCGACCCGCTGGTCGCCGCCGTGCACCGGCTGCTCGGGCACGCCGACGCGGTACGCACGCTCGGCGTCCACGCCAACGCCGACACCCCGGACGACGCGCGCCGGGCCCGTGAGCTGGGCGCCGAAGGGATCGGTCTGTGCCGCACCGAGCACATGTTCCTCGGCGAGCGCCGGGAACTGGTCGAGCGGCTGATCCTGGCCGACGGCCCGGCCGAGGTCGGCGCGGCGCTGGACGCGCTGCTGCCGTTGCAGCGGGCCGACTTCGTCGGGCTGCTCACCGCGATGGACGGGCTTCCGGTCACGGTGCGGCTGCTCGACCCGCCGCTGCACGAGTTCCTGCCTCCGCTCGCCGAGCTGACCGCCCGGGTGGCGGGCGCGCAGGCGCGCGGCGAGGAACCGGGCCACGACGGCGTGCTGCTGACGGCGGTACGGCGGATGCACGAGACGAACCCGATGCTGGGGCTACGCGGCGTGCGGCTCGGGCTGGTGGTGCCGGGCCTGTTCGCGATGCAGGTGCGGGCGCTGGCCGAGGCGGCCGCGCAGCGGGTCCGGGCCGGCGGTGACCCGCGCCCGGAGATCATGGTGCCGCTGGTCGGGGACGTGCGGGAACTCGCCGCGGTGGCGGACGAGGCACGGCGGGTCCTGGCCGGGGTGCCGGGCGCGCCGGAGATCCCGATCGGCACCATGATCGAGACGCCCCGGGCGGCGCTGACCGCCGGGGACATCGCCGCCGAGGCGCGTTTCTTCTCCTTCGGCACCAACGACCTGACGCAGATGACCTGGGCGTTCTCCCGGGACGACGTGGAGGGGGCGTTCTTCTCCACGTACCTGGAACGGGGGATCTTCCCGGTGTCGCCGTTCGAGAGCATCGACGCCACCGGCGTGGGGCGGCTGGTCCGCCTCGCCGTCGCCGAGGGGCGGGCGGCCCGGCCGGACCTGACCGTCGGGGTGTGCGGCGAGCACGGCGGCGACCCGGACTCGATCGGGTTCTTCGCCGCGGCCGGGCTCGACTACGTCTCCTGCTCGCCGTACCGGGTGCCGGTGGCGCGGCTGGCCGCCGGCCGGGCCGCCGTCGAGGCCCGTACCGAGAAGTCCGACTCCCGCTAGGAGGGCAGCGTCATGACCGCCATCTTCAACCCGACCGGTCCGGCGGTCGCGCCGGTCCCCCGCCCGGCGCCACCGCAGGCCGCGCCTCCGCCCGCGACGCCCACCCCCACCCCGGCCGGGCCGGTCGGCCCGGTGCTGGAGCTGCCCGGGGACGCCGCGCTGGTGCCGGTGAACCGCGACGGCCGTCCGGTCGGCGTGTTCGTCGCGGCCGGTGGCCGGGTCCGCTACCGGCGCGTGGTCGAACCGGACCAGCTCGTCGCCGCGGCCACCGGCGCGTTCGCGGTGGCCGCGCTCACCGCCGCCGTGGCGGTGTGGTCGCGGCGCCGTCCGCCGTCGGTCGGCACCGTCACCATGGGGCCGGGCGGCTGGGTCAGCCTGCGCGGCCTGCCGGCGCCCCGGCTGCGCCCGGACGACCGGCCATGGTGGGCGCGCCTGCTGCGGGCCCGCCGCCTCGTCGTCGACAGCTGACCACCCAAGGGTACGGCCGCCGGTACGTCACCGGCGGCCGTACCGCCGTTCTCCCGTCGGCCCTCGGCGGAGGGGCCGTTGGTCCCGGGTCACCGCGGTCCTGCGCCCCTGCCCGGCGGCGCCCGGACCGACGACGCTGAGGGTGAGAACGAGACCGAGGGAGGCCCCCGATGCGCGCCAGTGTCGTCACCGCGTTCGACCGTCCGATGGAGATCACCGAGCGTCCCGTGCCGGAGGTCGGCCCGGGCGAGATCCTGGTCCGCGTCGAAGCCAGCGGACTCTGCCACACCGACATCCACGCCGCCCGCGGCGAGTGGCCGGTGAAGCCCACCCCGCCGTTCGTACCCGGTCACGAGGGCGTCGGCCTGGTCGAGCAGGTCGGCCCCGGCGTCACCGAGCACGCCGTCGGCGACCGGGTCGCGCTGCCCTGGCTCGGCTGGGCCTGCGGCACCTGCGCGTACTGCGTGACCGGCTGGGAGACGCTGTGCGAGTCGCAGCGCAACACCGGTTACAGCATCGACGGCGCGCACGCCGAGTACGCGGTGGCCTCGGCCCGCTACGCGGTCCGCGTGCCCGATGGCGTGGACCCGTTCGAGGCCGCGCCGCTGACCTGCGCGGGCGTCACCACGTACAAGGCCGTCAAGGTCGCCGGGGTACGGCCGGGCGAGCGGGTCGCGATCTTCGGCATCGGCGGTCTGGGTCACCTCGCCCAGCAGTACGCGCAGATCTTCGGCGCCGAGACGGTCGCGGTGGACGTGACCGCCGAGAAGCTGGAGCTGGCCACGTCGCTGGGCGCCGCGCACACTGTCGACGCCGCCACCACCGACCCGGTCGAGCGGATCACCGCGCTGGGCGGCGTGGACGTGGCGATCGTGCTGGCCGCCAGTCCCCGGGTGATCGAGCAGGCGCACCGCTCGCTGCGCCGCGGCGGCCGGCTGGTGCTGGTGTCGCTGCCCGCCGACAACGCGATCACCCTGCCCGTCTTCGAGACGGTACTCAAGGGCATCAGGGTGCTCGGCTCGATCGTCGGCACCCGCGCCGACCTGGCCGAGGTCTTCGCGCTGCACGCCGCCGGCCGCACCCGGGTCGTCTACGAGACCCGCAAGCTGGACGACATCAACGACGCGGTGGACGACGTCCTCGCCGGCCGGGTCGCCGCCCGGCTCGTGCTCCAGCCCTGACCCCCGCCCCCGGTCCCCGCACCCGCGGGGACCGGGCCGCCGACGCCCCGGAGAGGGACCGACATGACCGCCACCGAACCCCTGGCCCCCTGGCGCGGATTCCACGCCGGCGCGTGGCAGGAGACAGTCGACGTGGCCGACTTCGTCCGCCACAACCACGAGCCGTACACCGGGGACGCCTCGTTCCTGACCGGGCCGACGCCGCGCACGCTCGCCGTGTGGGACCGGCTGCGGGAAATGTTCCCGGAGGAGCGGCGCCGCGGCGTGTACGACGTCGACGCGGCCACCCCGTCGACGATCACCTCGCACGCGCCCGGCTACATCGACCGGGAGCGGGAGCTGATCGTCGGGTTGCAGACCGACGCGCCGCTGCGGCGGGCGATCATGCCGGCCGGCGGGCTGCGGATGGTGGAGACGGCGCTGCGCGCGTACGGGCGTGAGCCGGACCCGCGCGTGCACGAGATCTTCACCCGGTACCGCCGCACGCACAACGACGCGGTGTTCGACGCGTACCCGGAGACCGTGCTCGCGGCCCGGCGCTCGCACGTCATCACCGGCCTGCCCGACGCGTACGGACGCGGGCGGATCATCGGTGACTACCGCCGGGTGGCGCTGTACGGCGTGGACCGGCTGATCGAGGAACGCCGCGCGCTCAAGGCGGCGCTGGACGACCGGCGCAGCACCGACGACGTGATCCGTGACCGGGAGGAACTGGCCGAGCAGCTCCGCGCGCTCGGCGAGCTGAAGGAGATGGCCGCCTCGTACGGCTTCGACATCTCCCGCCCGGCCGTCACCGGCGCGCAGGCGATCCAGTGGCTCTACTTCGCCTACCTGGCCGCCACGAAGGAGCAGAACGGCGCCGCCATGTCGCTCGGCCGCACCGCCGGGTTCCTCGACGCCTACCTGCGGCGGGACATCGCCGAGGGGCGGCTGGACGAGAGCGGCGCGCAGGAGCTGATCGACGACTTCGTGATCAAGCTGCGGATCATCCGCTTCCTGCGCACCCCCGAGTACGACCAGCTCTTCTCCGGCGACCCGACCTGGGTCACCGAGTCGCTCGGCGGGATGGGCGCGGACGGCCGGCCGCTGGTCACCCGCACCACGTTCCGCTACCTGCAGACGCTGTACAACCTCGGCCCGGCGCCGGAGCCGAACCTGACGGTGCTCTGGTCGCCGCGGCTGCCCGAGGGGTTCAAGCGGTTCTGCGCCCAGGTGTCGCTGGACACCAGCGCCATCCAGTACGAGAACGACGAGCTGATCCGCCCGGCGTACGACGACGACACCGCGATCGCCTGCTGCGTGTCGGCCATGCGGGTCGGCCGGGACATGCAGTTCTTCGGCGCCCGGGCGAACCTGGCGAAGGCGCTGCTGTACGCGATCAACGGCGGCCGCGACGAGCTGTCCGGGGCGCAGGTCGCCCCGCCGGCCGCGCCGGTCGGCGGCGAGACGCTCGACTACGACGAGGTGCTGGCCGCGTACGACCGCACGCTGGACTGGCTGGCGCAGACGTACGTGGACGCGCTGAACGTGATCCACCACCAGCACGACAGGTACGCCTACGAGCGGCTGGAGATGGCGCTGCACGACCACCCGGTGCGCCGGTTCATGGCCACCGGAATCGCCGGCCTGTCGGTCGCCGTGGACAGCCTGTCGGCCATCCGGTACGGCCGGGTCAAGGTGCTGCGTGACGAGTCCGGGCTGGCGGTCGACTACGCGGTCGAGGGCGAGTTCCCGACGTACGGCAACGACGACGACCGGGCCGACGAGATCGCGGTGTGGCTGGTCGAGACGTTCGCGGAGAAGCTGCGCCGGCAGCGCACGTACCGCGACGCGGAGCTGACCATGTCGGTGCTCACCATCACCTCGAACGTGGTGTACGGCAAGCACACCGGCAACACGCCGGACGGGCGGCGCGCCGGTGAGCCGTTCGCGCCGGGGGCGAACCCGATGAACGGGCGGGACACGCACGGCTTGGTCGCGTCCGCGCTGTCGGTGGCGAAGCTGCCGTACGACGCGGCCCGCGACGGCATCTCGCTGACCGGCACCGTCACGCCGGACGGCCTGGGCCACACCCGCGACGAGCGGATCGCGAACCTGGCCGGGGTGCTCGACGGCTACGCCGACGCCGGCGGGTTCCACCTCAACGTCAACGTGCTGGACCGGGCCACGCTGCTGGACGCGATGGCGCACCCGGAGCGGTACCCGCAGCTCACCGTCCGGGTCTCCGGGTACGCGGTGAACTTCGTGCGGCTCACGCCGGAGCAGCAGCGCGACGTGGTGTCGCGGACCTTCCACGGGTCGCTGTGAACGGCCGCCCGCCCGCGCCGCCGCAGGTGACTGCGGCGGCGCCGGGGTGCGTCACCGGCGCTGTGCACTCCTGGGACACCTCGGTCGGGGTGGACGGGCCGGGCACCCGGTTCGTGGTCTTCCTGGCCGGTTGCCCGCTGCGCTGCCGCTACTGCCACAGCCCGGACACCTGGTACGGCCGCAGCGGCCGCCGCCGCAGCGTGGACGAGATGGTCGCGCTCGCCGGCCGGTACCGCCGGTTCATCCAGGTGGCCGGGGGCGGCGTCACGGTGAGCGGCGGGGAGCCGCTGCTGCAACCGGCGTTCACCCGGGAGCTGCTGCGGCGCTGTCACGTCGACCTGGGCCTGCACACCGCGCTGGACACCTCCGGCTTCCTCGGCGTCCGCGCCGACGACACGCTTCTGGACGCCACCGACCTGGTGCTGCTCGACGTGAAGGCGGGCAACCCGCAGACGTACCGCCGGGTCACCGGCACCGGCCGGCTCGCGCCGACGTTGCGGTTCGCGCAACGGCTGGCCGACCGGGGTACGCCGATGTGGATCCGGTACGTGCTGGTGCCCGGCCTGACCGACGCGGTCGACGAGGTGGAGCGGGTGGCCGACATCGCGGCCGGGCTGGCCACGCTGCAGCGCGTGGAGGTGCTGCCGTTCCACCGGCTCGGTGCGCACAAGTACGCCGAGCTGGGGCTGACGTTCCCGCTGGCGGACACCGAGCCGCCTGATGCCGACCTGCTGACCCGGGTACGCGGTCAGTTCGCCGCCCGCGGTCTCACCGTCACCTGACCGCGCGCCGGTTCAGCTGGCTGCGGCCGTCGGGTAGCCGTAGAGGTCGAGCAGCCGGACCCGGGACGCCTGGAGGCGGTCCACCACCACGCTCATGAACCGGCTGGTGAGCTGGCGGCCGAGCGTGTCGTCGGACTCCATCAGCCGGCGTACCCCGTCGGCGTCGAGTTCCACGGCGGTGCTGCGCTGGGTGGCGACCGCGCCGAACTGCCAGCGGTACGGCGGGAACAGCCAGGACCAGCCGAGCACGCCGCCCGGGCCGATCGTCTCGATGCCCACGTCACCGCGGCCCGGCACCGGGAAGTCGAGTGCCACCTGGCCGCCGCGGACGAGCCAGAACCGGTCGGCTTCCGCGCCGGCGCGGAACAGCCGGTGCCCGGGGTGCCAGACCACCGGGCGGGCGTACCCGGTGAGCCGGGGCAGCCACTCGTCGGGCAGCCCGGCCAGGAAGGGGTGGACGCGGAGCATCTCCAGCGGGGTCATCGCGCCTCCAGGATCGACAGGAGGGAGCACTGGTTCCCATTCCACCTCGCGAACGGCCCCGGCCGGTAGGGGCCGATGGTCCCGGCCTTGCCGGGCGGATCGACTCTGCCCAGGTGGGAGCCGTCGGCGCAGGCTGAGGGGGAACCGAAGGAGGACGTCATGACCGACAGGACCGGTGCCCCCGTCGTGGTGGGCGTGGACGGCTCCCCGTCCGCGCTGGACGCGGTACGGCTGGCCGCACGAGAGGCGGTGCTGCGGCACCGGCCGCTGCGGGTGGTGAACGCCTTCCTGTGGCCGCTGGTCGGCACGCCGCTGGGCATGGTCGCCCCGGTGCTGCCCGACATCGAGCTGCGCCAGGAGGCCGAGAAGCTGGTCGAGGAGGCGGTGGACGAGGCCCGCAAGGTCGACGCGGAGCTGGCGGTGACCGGCGCGGTGGTCGACGGCGGGCCGGTCGCGGTGCTGCTGCGGGAGAGCCGCGACGCCGCGCTGCTCGTGCTGGGCCACCGTGGCCTGGGCGGCTTCGCCGAACTCCTGGTCGGCTCGGCGGCGGTGCAGCTCTCCGCCCGCGCGGACTGCCCGGTGCTCGTCGCCCGGGGCGAGGCCCGCGCCGACGGCCCGGTGGTGGTCGGCGTGGACGGCTCCGCGCTGTCCGACGAGGCGGTCGGGTTCGCGTTCGCCGAGGCCGCGGCGCGCGACGCCGAGCTGGTGGTGGTGCACACCTGGCTGTACCCGCAGCCGGTGAGCTACCGCGAGGCGTTCGGCGACGTCCTGCCGCTGGCGTACGAGCCGGAGCAGTTGCGCGCCGACGAGCAGCGGGTGCTGGCCGAGGCGGTCGCCGGCTGGACCGAGCGCTACCCGGAGGTCACGGTGCGGCCGAAGCTGGTCGCCGCCGCCACGCCGGCCCGGGTGCTGGTCGAGGAGTCCGTCGGGGCGCAGCTGACGGTGGTCGGCGCGCACGGGCGGGGTAGCCTCGGCTCGCTGCTGCTCGGCTCGGTCAGCCACGCCGTGCTGCACCACTGCCACAGCCCGCTGGCCGTCGTCCGGCACCGCGGGGGCCGGGAACGCTGACCCCGGTTCGGCGGTCCCGGCGCCGCCGGGACCGCCACAATGGCCTGAGCCGACCGGAGGGAACAGACCTGATGAACCGACCCGTCGTGGTGGGAGTGGACGGATCGCCGTCCAGCCTGGCCGCCGCCGACCTGGCTGCCGCGACCGCCGTGGCACGTTCCCGGCCGCTGGTGCTGGTGCACGGATACCTGCACCCGCTCGGCTACGGCGTGCCGCTCAACCCGTACGACCCGGGGGTGCCGGCGCCCACCGCGGAGGCGGAGAAGATGCTCGAGTCGGTCGCCGCCGACCTGACCGAGCGGCACCCGGGCCTGCGGGTGCAGGTGCGCCAGGTGGCCGGCGGTCCGGGCGCGACGATGGTCGAGGAGTCCCGCCGCGCCGAGCTGGTCGTGGTGGGCAGCCGGGGCGTGGGCGGTTTCGCCGGCCTGCTGCTCGGCTCGGTCAGCGGGCAGCTCGCGCAGCACGGGCACTGCCCGGTGCTGATCGTCCGCCCGGAGGAGCAGCCGATTCCGGTGGACGGGCCGGTGCTGGTCGGCGTGGACGGCTCCGACTCGGCCGCGTACGCGATCGAGCTGGCTGCCGACGAGGCCGAGCGGCGCGACGCGGAGCTGGTGCTGATGCACGTCCGGTCGCCGGAACGCGGCGCGGTGGCGCCCGAGGTCGCGGCGGAGGCCTCCACCGCCGAGCGGGCCGAGGCGGCGGGACTGCTGGCCGAGGCAGCGGAGCGGGTCCGGTCGGCGCATCCGGGCCTGCGGGTGACGGAGCGGTCCGTCACCTCCCCCTCGCCGGAGACTGCGCTTGTCGAGGCCAGCGGCGAGGCGGCGCTCGTGGTGGTCGGCTCCCGGGGCCGGGGCGGCTTCGTCGGGCTGCTGCTCGGCTCGGTCAGCCAGGCAATGGTGCAGCACTCCCACTGCCCGGTGCTCGTCGCCCACCGGCCCGAGCCGGCCGACGACTGAGCCGCCTCGCGGGCGGCGGCCCCGCGCCAGCCCGGAGTCCGCCAGGCTGCTTCGGCCCGGTCGTGCATGGCCCTACGCTCGCGTGATCGATGTGGGCGTCTACGGCCGGGTGCTTCGTGGCGCGAGCGTCAGACGCCGCGGCGTCAGGCCGGGTCGCGGCCGGCGAGCAGGTCGGCGAAGTCGGTGGTGAGCGCGAACGGGTCGGCCGGGCCGGTCGCGGGCGGGCGGCGGTCCACCTGCTCGGCCAGCTCGGCGGCGGCCCGGCGGATCCGGGACCGCAGCGCGCTGTCCCCGTCGTCACCGGCCCAGTCCTCCGGCGCGGCGAACACCGCAGTGGGCAGTGTCGCCGCCCGCAGGTACGTGAACATCGGCCGGACCGCGTGCTCCAGCGCGAGGGAGTGCCGGGCGGTGCCGCCGGTCGCCCCGATGAGCACCGGCTTGCCCGCGAGCGTGTCCCGGTCGATCACGTCGAAGAACGACTTGAACAGCCCGTTGTAGGACGCGTTGAAGATCGGCGTCACCGCGATCAGCGCGTCGGCGGCCGCCACGGCGTCGAGTGTCTGTCGCAGCGCGGCCGGCGCGAAGCCGGTGAGCAGGTGGTTCACCACGTCGTGGGCGTGCTCGCGCAGCTCCACGGTGCGCAGTTCCACCGTCGCGCCGCGCCCGGCCAGCTCGTCGCGGGCGGCCGCGGCGAGCTGGTCGGCGAGCAGACGGGTGGACGACGGCTGGGCGAGCCCGGCCGAGACGACCGCCAGGGTACGACGGGTCATCGCTGCTCCCCGTCGGCCGGAGCGGCGTCGCGGGCGGCCAGCAGGCCGGCGTGGGTGGGCGCCTCGGGCACGTGCGCGGGACGCAGCGAGTCGAACTCCTTGCGCAGCACCGGTACCACCTCCTCGCCCAGCAGGTCGAGCTGCTCCAGCACCGTCTTCAGCGGCAGGCCGGCGTGGTCGATCAGGAAGAGCTGCCGCTGGTAGTCGCCGACGTACTCGCGGAAGCCCAGCGTCCGGTCGATGACCTGCTGCGGGCTGCCCACCGTCAGCGGCGTCTCGCGGGTGAACTCCTCCAGCGACGGGCCGTGCCCGTAGACCGGGGCGTTGTCGAAGTAGGGGCGGAACTCGCGTACCGCGTCCTGGGAGTTGCGGCGCATGAATACCTGCCCGCCGAGGCCGACGATGGCCTGGTCGGGTGAGCCGTGGCCGTAGTGCGCGAACCGCTCCCGGTAGAGGCCGACCATCCGCTGGGTGTGCTCCTTGGGCCAGAAGATGTGGTTGGCGAAGAAGCCGTCGCCGTAGTACGCGGCCTGTTCGGCGATCTCCGGGCTGCGGATCGAGCCGTGCCAGACGAACGGCGGCACGCCGTCGAGCGGGCGCGGGGTCGAGGTGAACGCCTGCAGCGGCGTACGGAACCGGCCCTTCCAGTCGACCACGTCCTCGCGCCAGAGCCGGCGCAGCAGGTCGTAGTTCTCGATGGCCAGGGGGATGCCGTTGCGGATGTCCTGGCCGAACCACGGGTAGACGGGCCCGGTGTTGCCGCGCCCCATCATCAGGTCCACCCGGCCGTCGGCGAGGTGCTGCAGCATCGCGTAGTCCTCGGCGATCTTCACCGGGTCGTTGGTGGTGATCAGCGTGGTCGCGGTGGACAGCAGCAGCCGTTCGGTGCGCGCGGCGATCCAGCCGAGCATGGTGGTCGGCGACGACGGCACGAACGGCGGGTTGTGGTGCTCGCCGGTGGCGAAGACGTCCAGGCCGACCTCCTCGGCCTTGAGCGCGATGGCGGTCATGGCCTTGATCCGCTCACGCTCGGACGGCAGTCGCCCGTTTGTCGGGTCGGGGGTGACGTCACCGACGGTGAAGACTCCGAACTGCATGACCAGCTCCTCGCGTGGGGTCCGGACCGGTCGGCCCGGGATCGCTCCTCACAACATATTTGACGAGTCAACTATTCCGGTGGCCGCCCGCCCCGGCGTGGCCCGGATCACGCGCCTCCCACCGACTACCCTTGCCGCGATGACGTACCCCTGGCTCTCCGCGCCCGCCGCGCAGATCGCGCAGACCGCGCGGACGCTGCTCGGCTGGACCGTGTCGGCCGGCGGCGTCACCGTACGCCTCACCGAGGTGGAGGCGTACGCGGGCACCGGCGAGGACCCGGCGTCGCACGCCCACCGCGGGCCGACGCCGCGCAACCAGGTCATGTTCGGGCCCGCCGGGCACGTCTACGTGTACTTCGTGTTCGGCATGCACTGGTGCGCGAACATCGTCTGCGGGCGCGACGGCGAGGCGGCGGCGGTGCTGCTGCGCGCGGGCGAGGTGGTCGGCGGCGTCGAGACCGCCCGCGAGCGCAGGCCGCGCGCCGCCGACCGGGATCTGGCCCGCGGGCCGGCCCGGCTGGTCACCGCGCTCGGGATCGGGCGGGACGCGAACGGCACCTCGGCTATCGACGGCAGCGGCCCGCTGCTGCTGACGCCACCGGCGATCCCGGTCGACCCGGCGCACATCGTCGCCGGGCCGCGTGTCGGGGTCGCCGCCGCGCACGACCTGCCGTGGCGGTTCTGGCTGGCGGACGAGCCGAGCGTGAGCGTCTACCGGCGGCACACCCCGCGTCGCCGGCCCGCTCCGGCCGCCCCGGTGCGGAACTCGCCGGCCTGAATCGGCCGTTCCGGGCAACCCGGGACACCCCGCGGCGCGTCTGTGGTGGCATGACGCGCCGACCCTTCACCATGCGTTGAGGTCACGGTGTTTTATACGAGGGGCTTTCAACGGGGTGTTGACAACGGGCCATTCTTGGGTGTGGGATGGACGACATGGTCACCGTGGACAACGACCCGTTCACCGCTCCGGATGCTGCCCAGGCACGGGCGCACCGCAACTACGCGGCGCTGCTGCGGATCGCCGAGCGGCACGCCGGCACCAACTCCCGCCGCCGTCGCTACGCCCACCCCGACGTGCCCGACGCCTACGAGGCGGCCACGCTGGTGATGGCGCTCGCCGGGGGCGCCGAGCTGGACGAGGGTGAGGAGCCGGTCGACCAGGCCGACCTGATGGCCGCGCTGACGCTCATCCCGCACGTGCGCTCCGAGGTGGACGCACTGGAGGCCGGGCTGCTCCAGGTGGCCCGCGGCCGGGGCATGACCTGGCAGGCGATCGCCTTCGGGCTGGGGCTGGGCAGCGCCCAGGCGGCCCGGCAGCGCTACGAGCGGCTCACCGTCCGCACCGGCACCGGCGACTGACCGGCGGCGCGCACTGTCACAGCCGCGGGCGAGACTGCGCCGGACGACGGCACGGGAGGACGCGATGACGCGCGAGGAGATGCTCGCCTACTGCCTGGCCAAGCCGGGAGCCTGGCTCGACCGGCCGTGGGAGGGCGACGAGGTGGTGAAGGTGGGCAGCCGGATCTTCGCGTTCCTCGGCTCGCCCGAGGGTGAGGCGCGGGTCGGGGTGAAGTGCGGGGCGTCCCGGGAGGTGGCCGACGAGTGGCTGCACCGGTTCCCGGCCGACGCGCGCCCCTCCCCCTACATCGGCCGGTCGGGCTGGAACACGCTGCGGCTCTCCGGCGGCATCCCGGACGACGAGCTGGTCGAGGCGGTCGACGGGTCGTACGACGCGGTGGTGGCGAAGCTGCCGAAACGCGAGCGCCCCACCGGTTGACCGGTGTGATCCGGGGGCAGGCGGGTGCCTGCCCCCGGATCAGCCGCAGGTCAGCGGGGGACGACCCGCTCGGCGGCCCACTCACGCCAGCCGGTCAGCTTGTCCGCCGCGGCGGCGAGCTGGTCGGCGACCGGACCCGGGCCGGTGGAGCCGGGCGTGATGCGGGCGGCCAGCGCCGAACGCACCGACAGCACGTCGCGCACCGACGGGTCCAGGTGCTCGCTGACGGCGGCCAGGTCGGCGTCGGACACCTCGTCCAGCGCACAGTCCCGGGCCGCGCAGAGCGCCACCAGCTTGCCGGTGATCTCGTGCGCGTCGCGGAACGGCACGTTGCACCGGACCAGCCAGTCGGCGACCTCGGTGGCGAGCGAGAAACCCGACGGGGCGCTCGCCACCAGCCGGTCCACCCGGACCGTCATCGTGGAGATCATCCCGGCCAGCGCGGGCAGCAGCAGCTCCAGCGTGTCGACCGCGTCGAACGCCGGCTCCTTGTCCTCCTGCATGTCCCGGTCGTACGTCATGGGCAGGCCCTTGAGCATGGTGAGCACGCTCATCAGGCCGCCGACCAGGCGGCCGGACTTGCCCCGGGCCAGCTCGGCGATGTCCGCGTTCTTCTTCTGCGGCATGATCGACGAGCCGGTGGCGAACGCGTCGTCCAGCTCGACCCAGCCGAACTCCTGCGACGTCCAGAGCACCACCTCCTCGCCGAGGCGGGACAGGTGCACGCCGATCATCGCGGTGACGAACAGGAACTCGGCGACGAAGTCGCGGTCCGCGACCGCGTCCATCGAGTTGGCGAACGAGGTACGGAAGCCCAGCTCCTTGGCGACCGCCACCGGGTCCAGCGGCAGCCCCGACCCGGCCAGCGCGCCCGCGCCGAGCGGGCTGATCGCGGTCCGCTCGTCCCAGTCCCGCATCCGCTCCAGGTCGCGCAGCAGAGGCTGCACGTGGGCCAGCAGCCAGTGCCCGAACGTCACCGGCTGGGCGTGCTGCAGGTGCGTCATGCCCGGCGCGGCGGTGTCCACGTGCCGCTCCGCCTGCTCGACGAGGGCCTCGGCCAGCTCGACCAGCCGGGCCGCCACCCCGCGGGCGTGGTCACGCAGGTAGAGCCGCAGGTCGGTGGCGACCTGGTCGTTGCGGGACCGGCCGGCGCGCAGCTTGCCGCCGAGGCTGCCCAGCCGCTCCAGCAGGCCACGCTCCAGCGCGGTGTGCACGTCCTCGTCGTCGACGGTCGGGCGGAACGCGCCGGAGGCGCACGCCGCCTCCAGGTCGTCAAGCGCCGCCAGCATCCGGCCCAGTTCGTCCGGGTCGAGCAGGCCGGCGCCGGCCAGGACCCGGGCGTGCGCGCGGGAACCGGCGATGTCGTACGGGGCGAGGCGCCAGTCGAACTGGACACTCACCGACAGCCGCGCGAGCGCCTCGGCGGGGCCGCCGGCGAACCGGCCGCCCCAGAGGCTCGTCCGGTTGGCGGGGGCGCTGTTCTCGGTCAGGCTCTTGTCGTCCACCCCACCCATTGTGGTGCCCCCCATCAGACTCCTCCCATCCGGGCGTCCCGCGCCGCCGCCATCCGGCTGGGCAGGCCCCACAACTGCACGAAACCCTTCGCCAGCGACTGGTCGAACGTGTCACCGGTGTCGTACGTGGCGAGGCCGAAGTCGTACAGGCTCGCCTCGGAACGCCGGCCGGTCACCACGGCCCGGCCGCCGTGCAGCCGCAGCCGCACCTCGCCGCTGACGTGCCGCTGCGCGTCGTCGATGAACGCGTCCAGCGCGCGCTTCAGCGGCGAGAACCAGAGCCCGTCGTAGACCAGCTCACCCCAGCGCTGGTCGACGCCGCGCTTGAACCGGGCCAGGTCCCGCTCGACTGTCACCGCCTCCAGCTCCTGGTGGGCGGTGATCAGCGCGACCGCGCCGGGTGCCTCGTACACCTCGCGGCTCTTGATGCCGACCAGCCGGTCCTCGACCATGTCGAGCCGGCCCACGCCGTGCGCCCCGGCGCGCCGGTTCAGCTCCCGGATCGCCTCGTACGGGGTGACCGTCTCGCCGTCGATCGCGACCGGGACGCCGGCGTCGAACGTGAGCACCACGTCGTCCGGGTCGCGTTCCGACGCCGGGTCGACGGTGTACGCGTAGAGGTCCTCGACCGGGGCGTTCCAGATGTCCTCCAGGAAGCCGGTCTCCACCGCGCGGCCCCACAGGTTCTGGTCGATCGAGTACGGCGACTTCGCCGACACGTCGATCGGCAGCCCCTTCTCCTCGGCGAACGCGATCGCCTTGTCCCGGGTCCAGGCGAAGTCCCGGGCCGGGGCGATCACCTTCAGGTCGGGCGCGAGCGCGCCCAGGCCGACCTCGAAGCGGACCTGGTCGTTGCCCTTGCCGGTGCAGCCGTGCGACACGATCGTGCCGCCGTGGGCGCGCGCCGCGGCGACCAGGTGCTTGACGATCAGCGGCCGGGACAGCGCGGACACCAGCGGGTACCGGTCCATGTAGAGGGCGTTGGCCCGGATGGCCGGCAGGCAGTAGTCGGCGGCGAACTCGTCGCGCGCGTCCACCACCTCGGCCTCGACCGCGCCACAGTCGAGCGCGCGCTGCCGGATCACGGCCATGTCCTCGCCGCCCTGGCCGACGTCGACCGCCACCGCGATGATCTCCGCGCCGGTCTGCTCGGCCAGGTACGGAATGGCGACCGAGGTGTCCAGGCCCCCGGAGTACGCCAGCACGACCCGCTCGGTCACGTCGTGCTCCCTTCGACTGTGTCGTCCCGGCGGGCCCAGGCGGCGAGCCGCTCGCCCAGCGCCGCCCCGCCGTCGGCCTCCCGGGCCACGACGAGGATGGTGTCGTCGCCGGCGATGGTGCCGACGATCTCGGTGAGGCCGGCCCGGTCCAGCGCGCTGGCGAGGTACTGGGCCGCGCCCGGCGGGGTGCGCAGCACCGCGATGTTGCCGCTGGAGTCGACGCCGTTGAGCAGCTCACGCAGCAGCCGGACCAGCCGGGCCGGCGCGCCCTCGGCGTCGCGCAGCGGCCGGTGCCCGTCCTCCGGGATCAGGTAGACGCCCCGCCCGTCACCGCCGCGCGCGGTCACCGCCCCCAGTTCCTTCAGGTCCCGCGACAGCGTGGCCTGGGTGACCTGGATGCCGTCGCCGGCGAGCAGGTCGGCCAGCTCGGTCTGCGAGTGGATCGGGGTGTCGCGGATCAGCTCGACGATGCGGGCGTGCCGCGCGGCGCGGGTCAGCGGAGCGGTCATGCGGATTCCTCCAGGAGAAACGTCAGCAGCGCCTTCTGGGCGTGCAGACGATTCTCCGCCTGGTCGAACACCGCGCTGTGCGGGCCGTCGAGCGCCTCGTCGGTGATCTCCTCGCCCCGGTGGGCGGGCAGGCAGTGCAGCACGATCACGTCGGCGTCGGCGTGGCCGAGCAGCGCGGCGTTGACCTGGTACGGCAGGAACGGCGTGATCCGGTCCAGCCCGTCGGCCTCCTGTCCCATCGACGTCCAGGTGTCGGTGGCGACGACGTGCGCGCCGCGTACCGCCTCGGCCGGGTCGGTGAGCACCTGGACCGAGCCGCCGGTGGTGGCGGCGATCTTCTCCGCGCGGGCCACGATCTCCGGGTCCGGCTGGAACCCGGCCGGACCGGCGATCCGCACGTGCATCCCGGCGGTCGCGCCGGCCAGCAGGTACGAGTGGGCCATGTTGTTCGCCGCGTCGCCCACGTACGCGAGGATCCGCCCGGCGGTGCCGCCGAAGCGCTCCCGCACGGTGAGCAGGTCGGCCAGCATCTGGCAGGGGTGGTACGTGTCGGTGAGCGCGTTGACCACCGGCACCGTGGCGTGCTCGGCGACCTCGGCGATCCGGTCGTCGCCGTGGGTGCGCAGCACGATCGCGGCGACGTAGCGGGACAGCACCCGGCCGGCGTCGGCGAGCGTCTCGCCGCGGCCGAAGTGGGTGACCTGGGTGTCCACCACCAGCGGATGCCCGCCCAGCTCGGCGATGCCCACGTCGAACGAGATCCGGGTCCGCAGGCTCTGCTTGTCGAACAGCACCGCCACCGACTTCGGTCCGGCCAGCGGCTGGTGGCCGTACCGGTCGGTCTTCATCCGGGCGGCGAGGTCGAGCACGGCGGCCTGCTCGGCGGGCGTGAGGTCGTCGTCGCGCAGGAAGTGGCGGATCATGCGGGAGCCTCCGTCGGGGTCGTGGCGTCGGACGCGGCGTCGTCGGCGGTCGCTGCGGCGTCGGTGGAAGGGTGCGGCGCGGCGGCGGGCAGCGCGGCGGGCAGCGCGGCGACGAAGGCGTCGGCCTGCGCCACGGTGAGGATCAGCGGCGGGGCGAGCCGGATCACGTCCGGCTGCACCGGGTTCACCAGGAAACCCGCGTCGCGCAGCGCTGCCGCCGCGGCGGCGGAGACCGGCTGGTCGAGCACGATGCCGAGCAGCAGGCCGGCGCCGCGCACCTCACGGACCAGCGGGTGACCGAGCGCCTCGACGCCGCGCCGCAGCCGCTCGCCGACGCGCTTGACGTGGTCGAGCAGGCCCTCGTGCGCGATCGTGGAGACGACCGCGAGCGCGGCGGCGCAGCTGATCGGGTTGCCGCCGAACGTGGTGCCGTGCGAGCCGGGGGTGAGCAGGTCGGCGGCCCGGCCGAAGGCCAGGCAGGCGCCCAGCGGCAGTCCGCCGCCGAGGCCCTTGGCGAGCGTGATGACGTCCGGCTCGACTCCCTCGGCCTGGTGGGCGAACCAGTGGCCGGTCCGGCCGATGCCGGTCTGCACCTCGTCCAGCACCAGCAGCGCGCCGTGCGCGGCGGTGATCCGCCGGGCCGCGGCGAGGTAGCCGGGCGGCGGGACGACCACGCCGTTCTCGCCCTGGATCGGCTCGATGATCAGCATGGCGGTGTCGTCGGTGACCGCCTCGGCCAGCGCGTCGGCGTCGCCGAACGGCACGTGCGTCACGTCGCCTGGTAGCGGGCGGAACGGGTCGGCCTTGGCGGGCTGCCCGGTCAGCGCCAGCGCGCCCATGGTCCGGCCGTGGAAGCCGCCGTGGGTGGCGACCACGTGCCGGCGGCCGGTGAGCCGGGACAGTTTGAACGCCGCCTCGTTGGCCTCCGCGCCGGAGTTGGCGAAGAACACCCGGCCGGGGCGGCCGGCCAGCGCGAGCAGCAGCTCGGCCAGCGCCACCGGCGGCTCGGCGACGAACAGGTTCGACACGTGCCCGAGCGTCGCGACCTGCTTGCTGACGGCGGCCACCACCGCCGGGTGGGCGTGGCCGAGCGCGTTGACGGCGATGCCGCCGAGCAGGTCGACGTACTCCCGGCCGGTCTCGTCGGTCACGACGGCGCCGGAGCCGGAGACGAGCGCCAGCGGCGGCGTGCCGTAGTTGTCCATCATGGTGGCGTTCCACCGCTGCACCAGCGTGCTCATGAGTCGATCACCATGGTTCCGAAGCCCTCCGACGTGAACACTTCCAGCAGCGTGGAGTGGGCGACCCGGCCGTCGACGACGTGCGCGGCGGGCACTCCCCCGCGCACCGCCCGCAGGCAGGCCTCCATCTTCGGGACCATGCCCGACTCCAGGGACGGCAGCAGCTTCGCCAGGTCGTCCGCGGTGATCTCGCTGACCAGGCTGGACGTGTCCGGCCAGTCGGCGTACAGGCCGGGCACGTCGGTCAGCACGACCAGCTTGCGGGCGTCCAGCGCCACCGCGAGCGCGGCGGCGGCGGTGTCCGCGTTGAGGTTGTGCAGCACCCCGTCGGCGTCCGGCGCGACTGTCGAGATGACCGGGATCCGGCCGGCGGCGATCAGGTCGGTGACCGCCGAGACGTTCACCGACTCCACGTCACCAACCTGGCCCACGTCGACCGCTTCGCCGTCCACGTACGCGGGACGGCGCACGGCGGTGAACAGCCCGGCGTCCTCGCCGGAGAGGCCGACCGCGTACGGGCCGTGCGCGTTGATCAGCCCGACCAGTTCCCGGCCGACCTGGCCGACCAGGACCATCCGGACCACGTCCATCGCCTCCGGGGTGGTGACCCGCAGGCCGCCCCGGAACTCGCTGGCGATGCCGAGCCGGCCGAGCATGGCGGAGATCTGCGGGCCGCCGCCGTGCACCACCACCGGCTTCAGGCCGGCGTAGCGCAGGAACACCATGTCGGCGGCGAACGCCCGCTGCAGTTCCGGGTCGACCATGGCGTTGCCGCCGTACTTGACCACGACGGTGGCGCCGGAGAAACGGGCCAGCCAGGGCAGCGCCTCGATCAGCGTGGCGGCCTTTGCCTGGGCCCGGGTGAGGTCAGCACTCAGATTCATGTGGAATAGGCCGAGTTCTCGTGTACGTACGCGTGGGACAGGTCGTTGGTCCAGATGGTGGCGGTGTCGACGCCGGCGTGCAGGTCGATCCGGACGGTGACGCCGCGGCCGGTGAGGTCCACCTTGGCGCGGTCCTCGGCGGCGGCGCCGCCCCGGCACACCCAGATGCCGTTGACCGCGACGTCGACGCCGTCCGGCTCGAACACGGCGGTGGTGGTGCCGACCGCGGCGAGGATGCGGCCCCAGTTCGGGTCGTTGCCGAACAGCGCGGTCTTGACCAGGTTGTTGCGGGCCACCGTGCGGCCCACCTCGACCGCGTCGTCCTCGCTGGCCGCGCCGACCACCTCGATCGCGACCTCCTTCGTCGCGCCCTCCGCGTCGGCCAGGAGCTGCTGGGCCAGGTCGTGGCAGGCGGCGGTGACCGCGGCGGTCAGCTCGGCCTCGGTCGGCTCGATGCCGGAGGCGCCACTTGCGAGCAGCAGCACCGTGTCGTTAGTGGACATGCAGCCGTCGGAGTCGATCCGGTCGAACGTGATCCGGGTGGCGGCGCGCAGCGCGGCGTCCAGGGCGTCCGGCCCGGCCACCGCGTCGGTGGTGAGCACGCAGAGCATGGTGGCCATGGCCGGGGCGAGCATGCCCGCGCCCTTGGCCATGCCGCCGACGGTCCAGCCCGTACCCTGCGCCACTGTCGTCTTGGGCCGGGTGTCGGTGGTCATGATGGCCTCGGCGGCCGCCGGGCCGCCATCGCGGGACAGGCCGCGCACCGCGTCGCGTACGCCGGGAAGCAGCTTGTCCATCGGCAGCCGCTCGCCGATCAGGCCGGTCGAGCAGACCGCGACCTCGCCCGCGCCGACGATGAGCCGCGCGTTCGCCGCGGTGATCGCGGCGGCGGTGTGCTCGGCGGTGGCGTGCGTGTCCTGGAACCCGGCCGGGCCGGTGCAGGCGTTCGCGCCGCCGGAGTTGAGCACCACGGCGCGCACGACGCCGCCGTGCACGACCTGCTGGCTCCACAGCACCGGCGCGGCCTTGACCCGGTTGGCGGTGAAGACACCGGCGACACCGGCGTCCGGGCCGTCGTTGATCACGAGGGCGACGTCGGGCGCGCCGGAGGACTTCAGTCCGGCCGCGACACCTGCGGCGCGGAACCCACGGGGGACGGTGACGCTCACGGGGCCACTCCAAACACGGACAGACCGGTGGTCTCCGGGAGACCCACCATCAGGTTGGCGTTCTGCACGGCCTGGCCGGCCGCGCCCTTGCCCAGGTTGTCGATCGCGCTGACCACGATCACCCGCCCCGAGTCGACGTCCACCGTCGCCTGGAGGTGGCAGGAGTTCGACCCGGCGGTGGCGGCGGTGTGCGGCCACGCGCCCTCGGGCAGCACGTGCACGAACGGCGCGTCGGCGTACGCGGCGGCCAGCACCGCGCGCGGGTCGGCGTCGCCGGTGGGCACGGCGGTGACGGTGGCCAGGATGCCCCGGGGCATCGGCGCGAGCACCGGGGTGAAGGACAGGCCGGTCGCGCCGGTGGCCTGCTTGATCTCCGGCACGTGCTGGTGCGCGCCCACCTTGTAGGGCGACAGGTCGCCCATCACCTCGCTGCCGAGCAGGTGGGTCTTGGCGGCCCGGCCCGCGCCGGAGGTGCCGGAGGCGGCGACCACCACCACGTCGTCGGGGCGTACCGCGCCGGCGGCGATCAGCGGCGCCAGCGCCAGCGTGGTCGCCACCGCGTAGCAGCCGGTGCTGGCCACCCGCGACGCGGCGGCGATCTCGGCCCGCTGGCCGGGCAGCTCGGGCAGCCCGTAGGTCCAGGCGCCGGCGTGCTCCCCGCCGTAGTAGCGGGACCAGGCGCCGGCGTCGCGCAGCCGGTGGTCCGCGCCCAGGTCGACCACCTTGACCGAATCGGGCAGCGCCGCGGCGAGCGCCGCGGACTGCCCGTGCGGCAGGGCCAGGAACACCAGGTCCGCGTCGGCCAGGGTCGCCGGTTCGGTCGCGGCGAAGACCAGGTCCAGGCCGGCGAGCTGCGGGTGTACGGCGGTGACCGGCTGACCGGCCTGGGTGTGCGCGGTGGCGGCGATCAGCTCGAACTCGGGGTGACCGGCGAGCAGGCGCAGCAGTTCGCCCCCGGCGTATCCACTCGCCCCGGCCACCACTGTTCGAATGCCCATACCCACCTCCGCATGACTATGCAGAGAAGGGTACCGGTCGGGGCGACCTCATCGCAAGGTCATACGGCGCGCTGCATAGCCATGAGACGACGTTCACGGGCGGCTCGCGTGCGCGCGGTGTTAAAAGGGGCCCCCTCCTCTACCGGAGGCGTTAAGAGGGGGCCCCTCCTTTCAGGCGCCGCGCAGGGTGGCGCCGAAGCGCTCGGCGGCGACAGCGACCGCCGCGTCGCGCGCGGCCACCGCCTCCTCGCCCGCCAGGGTCCGGTCCGGGGCGCGGAACGTCAGCTTGTACGCCAGCGACTTGCGCCCCTCGCCGAGCTGCTCGGAGGTGTAGACGTCGAACAGGCGGACGTCCTCCAGCAGCGCGCCCGCGCCCTCGACCAGCGCCGCCCGCACCTCGGCGGCCGGCACCGCGTCGTCCACCACGAGCGCCACGTCGATCAGCGCCGGCGGGAACGTGGAGATGGTCGGGCCGGCGACCAGGGGGGCGGCGGGCAGCGCGTCCAGGTCCAGCTCCATGGCGCTGGTACGCCGGGGCAGCTCCAGCGCGGCCAGCACGGCCGGGTGCAGCTCACCGGCGTGGCCGACGACCACGTCGTCCACCACCAGTTCGGCGCAGCGGCCCGGGTGCCAGGGCGCGCGCTCCCCGGCCCGTACCGTCACCCGGTCGGCGGGGATCCCGGCGGCGTCGAGCACGGCCCGGCCCGCCTCGATCGCGTCGGCCCAGCCGGCCGTGCGGCCCGCGCCCCACCAGCCGGCCGGCTCGATCTCACCGGTCAGCGCGACCGCGACGTGCCGGGGCTGGGCGGGCACCACCGCGTCGGCGGCGGCGAACTCCTCGTCGGTGGGCCGCCGGTCCACGCCCATCGCGGGCGGGGCGCCGGCGCCGGGGCGCGGGTGGAAGACGGTGCCGATCTCGTAGATCGCCACGTCCCGCTGGCCCCGTCCGACGTTGCGCTTGACGATGCCGAGCAGCGGGCCGAGCAGCGTGGTGCGCAGCAGCGGCTCCTCCTCCGACAGCGGGTTCGCCAGGCGTACCGCGGGGCGGCGCGGGTCGTCGGCGGGCAGGCCGAGCTGGTCGACCAGTTCCGGCGCGACGAACGGCTGCGCCAGCACCTCGACGTAGCCGCGCTCGGCGAGCGAGCGGGCGACGGCCCGGCGGCGCTGCTGCTGCCAGGTCAGGCCCCGGCCGGGCGGCGCGGTGGGCAGCACCGACGGCACCCGGTCGTAGCCGTCGAGGCGTACCACCTCCTCCACCAGGTCGGCCGGGTCGGTCAGGTCGGGCCGCCAGCTCGGCGGCGTCACGGTCAGCACCTCACCCGCGCCGGAGCCGACCCCGGCCGTGCCCGGGTCCTCGGCGAGCCGGTCCGCGCCGCGCGTGACTGTGCAACCGACCTGCTCCAGCAGCTCCACCACGCGGTCCGGCGAGTAGGACACGCCGACCCGCCGCGACGGCAGGTCCACCGGCAGCGTCACCGGCGTACGCGGCGCGACGTGGTCGATGTCGAGCACCTCGTCGCCGGCCGTGCCGCCGGCGAGGTCGGTGAGCAGCCGGACCGCCTTGTCCAGCGCGACCAGCGGCAGCGCCGGGTCGACGCCCCGCTCCCACCGCTTCGCCGCCTCGCTGAACAGCTTGTGCCGCCGCGCGGTACGGCCGACGGTCGCCGGGTCCCAGTGCGCCGCCTCGAACAGCACGTTCGTGGTGGAGGCGAGCACCTCGCTGGTCTCGCCGCCCATCACCGCGGCCAGCGAGATCGGACCGGTGTCGTCGCAGATCACCAGGTCCTCGGCGGACAGCGAGCGGCTCACCCCGTCCAGCGTGGTCAGCTTCTCCCCCGGCTCGGCGCGGCGCACCACGAGCGGCCCGGCGATCCGGTCCGCGTCGAAGGCGTGCATCGGCTGGCCGAGTTCGAGCATCAGGTAGTTGGTGATGTCGACGGCGAGCGAGATGCTGCGTACGCCGGCCACGGTGAGCCGCTGCCGCATCCAGCCCGGCGTCTCCACGGTCGGGTCGACGCCGCGCACCATCCGCGCCGCGAACCGGTCGCAGCCGACCGGGTCACGGACCTCCACCGGGTACGCGGGCTCGGCGGTCGCGCCGGGCGCGGGCGCGTCGGCCGGGTCGCGGAACGGCACGCCGAGCGCGTGCGACAGCTCCCGGGCGATGCCGCGCACGCTCAGCGCGTACCCGCGGTCCGGGGTGATCTCCATCTCGACCACGACGTCGTCCAGGCCGACGACGGGCCGGGCGTCGTCGCCGGGCTGGGCCTTGACGTCCTCGGGCAGCACGACGATGCCCGAGTGGTCGTCGCCCAGTCCCAGCTCCTGGGCCGAGCAGATCATGCCGTGGGAGTTGCGCCCGTACGTCTTGCGCGCGCCGATCGCGAACCCGCCGGGCAGCACGCCGCCGGGGAGGATCACCACGACCTTGTCGCCCTGGGCGAAGTTGCGCGCCCCGCAGACGATCTCCTGCGGCTCGCCGGTGCCGTTCGCGGCGCCGACGTCGACCCGGCAGAAGCGGATCGGCTTCTTGAAGCCGGTCAGCTCCTCGATCTCCAGTACCTCGCCGACGACCAGCGGGCCGGTGACGGACTCGCGCAGGTCCACCACGGACTCGACCTCGATGCCGAGGTCGACCAGCGCCTGCTCCAGGTCGCCGGTGGGCAGGTCGGCCGGCAGGTCGACGTACTCGCGCAGCCAACTGACAGAAACTCGCATGACTGTTAAACCACCGTTCCCGTAGCTCAGGCGCCGAACGCGCGGGTGAACCGCACGTCGCCCTCGGCCATGTCCCGCATGTCGCTGACGCCGTGCCGGACCATCACGGTCCGGTCGATGCCCATGCCGAACGCGAATCCGGAGTAGACCTCCGGGTCGATGCCGCAGGCGCGCAGCACCCGCGGGTTGACCATGCCGCAGCCGCCCCACTCGACCCACTGCGGACCGTCCCGGTGCTCCGGGAACCAGACGTCGAACTCCGCCGACGGCTCGGTGAACGGGAAGTAGTGCGGCCGCCAGCGGGTCTTCGCGCCCTCGCCGAACATGGCCCGGGCGAAGTGGTCGAGCGTGCCGCGCAGGTGCGCCATGGTGATGCCCTTGTCCACCACGAGGCCCTCGACCTGGTGGAAGACCGGCGCGTGGGTGGCGTCCAGCTCGTCGGTGCGGTAGACCCGGCCGGGCACCACCACGTAGATGGGCGGCTTGCGGCTGAGCATGGTGCGCGCCTGCACCGGCGACGTGTGGGTGCGCAGCACCAGGCCACTGCCCTCGGGTGCGATGTGGAACGTGTCCATCAGGCCGCGCGCCGGGTGGTCGGCCGGGATGTTCAGCGCGTCGAAGTTGGTCCACTCCAGCTCGACCTCGGGACCCTCGGCCACCTCGTAGCCCATGCCGATGAACAGGTCACTGATCTGCTCCATCAGCACGCTCAGCGGGTGGCGGGCGCCACGCGGCCGGCGGTCGTACGGCAGGGTCACGTCGACCCGCTCCTCGACCAGCACCCGCTCGGCCTGCTCGCGCTCCAGGATCTCCTGCCGGGCGGCGTACGCGCTCTCGATGGCGCGGCGGGCCTCGTTGACCCGCTTGCCGGCGTCGGCCTTCGCGGCCGGCGGCAGCGCGCCGATCTCCCGGCGCGCGAGCGACACCGGGGACCGGTCGCCGAGGTGCGCGGGGCGCAGCGCGGTGAGCGCGTCCGGGTCGGTGGCGTCGGCGAACGCCTTCTCGGCGTCGGCCACTGCTCCGGCCAGGGCGTCCGGGTCGAGCAGGGCGACCTGCTTCGGGTCGTACGGATCGTTGCGGTAGCTCATGGTGAACGGGCACTCCCTCACGGCGGCGCCGACCCTCACGGGTGGCTAGGCGAGTCTACGGACGCGCGGCTTCGCCGCAGCCCGCCGGTGGGGAGTCGTGCAGGGGGAAGGGTCAGGCCCGCCGCCCGCCGACACCGGCGGGCTGGCTAAACGAACGCCGTGGCGCGTTCATGACGAGGCGGACTCCCCTGCTGTCTCTCGCGTGCCCCGGGGGACACGCAGTGCTCTGGCGGAAGAATACAGGCAGACGGCGGCAGCCGCAGCCAGGTTCAGGCTCTCCGCGCGCCCGTGCAGCGGCACCCGGACCCGGGCGTCGGCGGCGGCGGTCAGCTCCTCGGGCAGGCCGTGCGCCTCCGATCCGAACAGCCACGCTGTCGGCGCGGCCAGCCTTCCGGCGTCGGCGAGGTCGTCCAGGTCGCTGTCGCCGTACCCGGTGGTGGCGAAGATCTTCAGGCCCGCGGCCCGCAGCGCCTCGACGGCGGCGAGCGGGTCGGCGGCGCGCACCACGTCGACGTGGAAGAGGCTGCCGGCGGAGGCCCGCACACATTTGCCGTTGTAGGGGTCGACCGCCTCGCCAGCGAAGATCACCGCGCCCGCCCCGGCCGCGTCGGCGGTGCGCAGCACGGTGCCGGCGTTGCCCGGGTCGCGGATCCCGGCGAGCACCGCGACCAGTCGCGGTGCGCGCGCCACGGCCTGCGCCAGGGGTACGTCGAGGTGCCGGCACACCGCCACCAGTCCCTGCGGCGCGACCGTCTCGGCCAGCGCGGCCAGCGCGTCGTCGGTCACCTCGGAGACGGGCACGTCGGCCCGGGCGGCCGTGGCGGCGAGGTCGGCGTACCTGTCGAGCGCCGCCGGGGTGCCGAACAGCTCGACCACGGTGCCGGCGCGGGCCAGCGCCTCCCGGACCGCCTGCGGCCCCTCGGCCAGGAACCGGCCGGCCTGGTCGCGGTCGCGCCGGCGGTGCAGCCGGCGGGCCGCCACGACCCTGGGGGTACGCGGGGTGAACGGTCCGGGAACGGCGTCGAGACGCCTCCCCTGCGGATGTGACTGCATGGGAGACGCCTCGATCTGCCGTACGGGGTGGGTCAGGCGGCCTGAGCCGCGGCGCCACCGGTGCCCTCGGCCGCCACGGCGGCGCGGGCCAGCTCGACGATCGCCGCGAACGAGGCGGCGTCGTTGACGGCCATGTCGGCCAGGATCTTCCGGTCGACCTCGATGCCGGCCAGGCGCAGGCCCTGGATCAGCCGGTTGTAGGTCAGGCCGTTGGCCCGGGCGCCGGCGTTGATCCGCTGGATCCAGAGCTGCCGGAAGTCGCCCTTGCGGTCGCGACGGTCCCGGTAGGAGTACTGCATCGAGTGCAGCACCTGCTCCTTGGCCTTGCGGTACAGCCGGGAGCGCTGACCGCGGTAACCGCTCGCGGTCTCCAGCAGGGTACGACGCTTCTTCTGGGCGTTCACAGCCCGCTTGACGCGTGCCATCTCAACTCCTTCTTCGGTTCAGGTGGCTCGCGTCAGCGGCCGAGCAGCTTCTTGATGCGCTTGACGTCGGCCTTGGCCAGCTCGACGGTGCCGGTCAGCCGACGGGTCTGGGTGCTGGGCTTCTTCTCCAGGTTGTGGCGAAGGCCGGCCTGCTGGGCAACGATCTTGCCCTTGCCGGTCACCTTGACCCGCTTGCCCATACCCGTGTGGCTCTTCATCTTCGGCATTGGAACGTCTTCTCCCCTGTTACTGGCCGCTGGTCTCAGCGGTCGTACCGGTCTCGCCGGCTGCTGCGGTGTCGCCGGCCGCCGGGGTCTCGCCGGCCGGAGCGGCCGGTTCCTCCGCGGCCCGGTCGCGCGGTCCACCGCGGGACGCCGTGGCGGCGACCGCGGAGGCCTTGACGGCCCGGTGCGGAGCGAGAACCATGATCATGTTGCGGCCGTCCTGCTTCGGAGCGGCCTCGACGTATCCCAGGTCCGTGATCTCGGACTCGAGCCGGCGCAGGAGCCGGTAACCCAGCTCCGGGCGGCTCTGCTCCCGACCGCGGAACATGATCGTCACCTTGACCTTGTCGCCAGCCTTGAGGAACCGCACCACGTGACCCTTCTTGGTCTCGTAGTCGTGCGGGTCGATCTTCGGCCGGAGCTTCATCTCCTTGATGACGGTCTGCTGCTGGTTACGCCGCGCTTCGCGCGCCTTGAGTGCGCTCTCGTACTTGAACTTGCCGAAGTCCATGAGCTTGCACACCGGCGGGCGCGCCATCGGCGCAACCTCGACCAGGTCCAGGTCGACGTCCGCGGCCAGCTGCAGGGCGCGCTCAAGCGGGACGATGCCCACCTGCTCACCCTCAGGGCCGACCAGTCGGACCTCACGTGCCCGGATCTGCTCGTTCACGCGTGGTTCGACGCTGATGGGGCCTCCTCGAGTCGAGTCTCCTACGGTGCCGACTCCGCGGGCTCCCGGGCGGGAGCCGACCCGGAAAGCAGAAGGCCCCGGCGTATGCCAGGGCCCACTCGACCGGTCGGCACGATCACAGGATCGCGCATCCGGCGCCGGGACGTGCCCGAAACCGGGGACCGGACCCGGCCACCGTGGCGGCGACTCGGGTGGGAGCGGGCGCTCCGCTTCACGACCGCCCGCGCGTCAGGGACGGGGGCAGTCTGGTCGACTCCGCAACACTACACCCTCGGCCCAGGCCCGCCCAAACCGGGCTCGCTGGTCAGCGGGGTGCCGACTGGCCGGCGGACAGCGCCGCCAGGTGCGCCTGGTGCAGCCGGCGCAACGCGCGGACCGCCTCGACCGCGCTCTCCTTGTCGGCGGCCTGCAACGCGACCATCGGGAGCAGGTCGTCGTCGTGCAGCTCCAGGCTGGCCCACGGGGCGCCCCGGTCGAACCGGACCCCGCGGATCACCTCCCACGGCAGCTCGTACGAGCTGAACACGTTGCGCACCCGGACGCCCTTGGCGTCGGCGACCACGCGCGGGCGGGTGAACAGCAGGAAGCCGAGCGCACCGAACACGCCCAGGCCGATCATGGCGAACTGGTCGCCGCGCTGGAACGTGCCGTAGCCGTTGCCGGTGGCGCCGGTCAGCGACGTCGCGACGAGGCTGAACACGACGAACAGCGTGACGGCCGACACCCAGCACACGACCCGGACGCGGCGGGGTCGCACGGTCACCACGGAATCGCTCACCCGACCAGTCTGCCATCCGGTTCGCGCGCATCTTCGGCCGCCACACGGTCCAGGCCGCGCCGGCGCAGGCTGGTGACCACCACGGCGAGCAGCGTGAGCAGGGCGCCGGCCAGCACCGGCAGCCGCACGCCGGGCCCGCCGGGTAGGACCAGGTCCAGCAGCAGCGCGCCACCGAGCTGCCCGGCCACCAGCGCCAGGCCGGTGCGCAGCACCCCGGCGGCGCGTACGCCGACCAGCAGGGAGAGCACGATGCCGACGCCGAGCAGGCCGCCGGCGTAGAGCCACCACTGGCCGGGCCAGCGGGGCTGGCTCGCGAGCGCGCCGGTCAGCGCCGCCACCGCGCCGATCACCACGGTGCTGACCGCGAAGTTGACGGCGAGCCCGGCGGCCGGGCCCACGGTGGCGGCGACCCGGCCGTTGAGCGCGGACTGCGTCGCCACCGCCAGCCCGCCCAGGACGCAGAGCAGCACCAGCCCGACCGCCAGTTCGCCGACCGGGCGGCCGAGCTGGGCGAGCGCGACCGCGCCGACGCCGAGCACCGCCCCGCCGACGCGGGGCACGGTGAGCGGCATCCGCCCGGTCGCGGCCAGCCCGGCCCGGTCCACCGCCAGGCCGCCGAGGCTGCCGCCGGCCACCTGGGCGATGGTGAACACCGCCACCCCGAGCACGGGCACCACCACCGGCGCGACCAGCACGATCACCGCGCCGCCCACCCCGCCCAGGTAGGTCCACCAGGGCAGCCCGGAGCGGCGCAACGCGGCCAGCCCGGCGCGCATCGAGGGCAGCGCCACGATCCCGGCCAGCACCAGCAGGCAGCCGCCCAGGTTGTTGACCACCGCGCCGAGGACCGGATCGCCGGTCCGCTCCCCCATCTCGGCGTTGACCACGCCCTGGGCGGCCGAGGCCATGCCACCCAGGACGACAACGCCCAGCGCGGCCGGGAGCGGCAGCGGCCTCACAGCCGGCAGGCGTGGATGTTGGTGACCAGGATCGCGCGGGCGCCCAGCTCGTACAGCTCGTCCATGATCCGGTGCACGTCGTCGCGGAGCACCATCGCCTGCACCGCGACCCAGCCCTCCCGGTGCAGCGGCGAGACGGTGGGCGACTCGATGCCCGGGGTCAGCGAGCTGGCCCGGTCCAGCAGACCGGCCGGCACGTCGTAGGCGAGCATCACGTAGCGCCGGGCCACCAGGACGCCGTGCAGCCGGCGGTGCAGCTGCTCCTGCTGGGCGCCGGCGGGCGCGCCGGCGCGGCGCACCAGCACCGCCGAGGAGCGCAGCAGCGGCTCGCCGAACACCACCAGACCGGCCTGGCGCAGCGTCGCGCCGGTCTCCACCACGTCGGCGACCACGTCGGCCACGCCGAGGCGGATGGCGTTCTCCACCGCGCCGTCCAGGCGGATCACGTCGGCCTTGACGCCCAGCTCGGCCAGGTGCCGCTCGACCAGACCCGGGTACGCGGTGGCGATCCGGTGGCCGCCCAGCTCCCGGACGTCGTCCACGTCCTGCGGGCGGGCGGCGAACCGGAAGGTGGCCCGCCCGAAGTTGAGGTCGACGATCTCCTCGGCCGCTGCGCCGGAGTCGATCAGCAGATCGCGGCCGGTGATGCCGACGTCCAGGTCACCGGAGCCGACGTAGGTGGCGATGTCCTTGGGACGCAGGTAGAAGAACTCGATGTCGTTGGGCTCGTCCCGGCAGACCAGGTCCTTCGGGTCGGTGCGCTGGCGGTAGCCCGCCTCGCGCAGCATCTGGGCCGCCTTCTCGGCCAGGGCGCCCTTGTTGGGCACTGCGACACGCAGCATGGGAGTGCTCCTTCGTTCGATCGGGTGATCAGCGGACGGGCACTCACAGATGTCGGTAGACGTCCTTCAGTTCCAGGCCGGTGGCGAGCATCAGCACCTGCGCCTGGTAGAGCAGCTGGGAGATCTCCTCGGCGGCCCGCTCCGGGCCCTCGTGCTCGGCGGCCATCCACGACTCGGCCGCCTCCTCGACGACCTTCTTGCCGATGAAGTGCACGCCCTTGGCGAGCGCGTCGACCGTGCCCGAGCCCGGGGTGCCGGCGGCGGCCTTGGCCTGCAGCTCGGCGAACAACTCCTCGAACGTCTTCACGGAAGGCGATTCTTCCAGCCTGCCTGGGTGAGCACGCCCACCGGGTCCACCCGCAGGGCCTGCCTCACCGGGGAAGCACGGCGAGGAAGTCCCGTACCACGGTGGCGAACTCGGCGGGGCGCGCGGCCGGCACCGCGTGACCGGCCTCGACTGTCACCAGGCGAGCAGCGGGGATCCGGGCCGCCATCCGCGCCAGCTCGTGCTGCGGCAGGTGGCTGGCGGGGCCACCGGCCACCACCAGCGTGGGCGCAGTGATCTCGGTCAACTCCTCCCACCACGTGGGAGGAGGGGCGTTGAGTTCGGCGACGACCGCTTCGCGGGCGGCCCAGTCATAGGGCAGCGGGCCGGCCGGCCGAGGTGGCAGCCGCAGGCCGAGCGGCACCGGTGGCGGCGGTTCGACGAGCACCAGCGCCGCCACCCGGTCCGGAGACGCCCGGGCGAGCAGGTGGGCGGCCACCGCGCCGGAGGAGTGGCCCAGCACCGTGACCCGGGTCAGCGCCAGCGCGTCGAGCAGTCCTCGTACGTCGTCGCGGACCAGTTCCAGCGAGTACGCGTCGGCGGGCCCGGTCGCGCCGTAGCCGCGCAGGTCGGGGGCGTACGTGCGGGTGGTGGCGCGGAGCGCGGCCGCGAGCGCGGCCCAGCTCTCCCCCGATCCCGTGCCGCCGTGCAGTGCCACGAGCGGGCGGCCGTCGGCCCGGCCCCAGATCCGGTACGCCATCCGCAGCCCTGGCAGGTCCGCGTACCCGATCTCCATCATCGCAGCAGTCAATCACGGCGCACCGAAGGATTCGTTCAAAGCGGTTCTTTCGAAAGAGTACTTTTCAAAGTAGTCTTTCGATATGACCGGGCAACACCCTCGCGAGATCACCGACGTGGAGACGCTCCGCGCGTTCGCCCACCCCCTGCGCCTGCGCATCCTCAACGCCGTCGGCCTCTACGGCCCGCTGACCGCCACCGAGGTGGCCGAACGGGTCGGGGAGAGCCCGGCCAACTGCTCCTGGCACCTGCGACAGCTCGCCAAGTACGGCTTCGTGGCCGACGCGGGCGGCGGGACCGGCCGGCAGCGCCCCTGGCGGATGGTCACCGACGGGCACCGGTGGGGCGACGGCGACGAGAGTCCCGAACTGGCCCGCGCCGGCGACGCCGCCGCGCGGGTGCTGCTCGACCTGGAGTACCGCAAGCTCTGGGACTGGATGACGGCCCGCCGACAGGAGCCCGCGCAGTGGCGGGACGCGGGCTTCTTCAACCAGTTCATCGGCTGGTACACGGCTGAGGAACTGGCCGGGCTGCGAGAGGAAGTCCGGTCGCTGTTCGCCCGCCACCTGGACCGGTTGGAGGACCCCGCTGCACGCCCCGCCGGGTCCCGCCCGGTGCGTCTGATGGCGTGGGGCGTACCGGAGGTGGAGCAGTGAGGGCCCTGCTGCGCCGGCCGGACTTCCGGCTGTTCTTCCTCGCGCTGACCGTGAGCATGGTCGCCGAGTCGGTGCTGCTGCTGGCGCTCGCGGTGTGGGTGAAGCAACTGACCGGCTCGGACGGGCTGGCCGGTGCCACGTTCGTCGCCCTGACCGCGCCGATGGTGCTCGCGCCGCTGGTCGGCTGGGTGGTCGACCGGGCACCCCGGCGGCGGCTGTTCGTGGCACTGAACGCCGGCACTGCCGTCCTGCTGCTGCCGCTGCTCACGGTGCACGACGACAGCCGGCTCTGGGTGGTCTACGCGGTCGCCGCCGGCTACGGACTGTCCTATATCGCGCTGGGCGCGACGGTCACCGCTCTCGTGCAGGAACTGGTCCCCGGCGCGCTGCTACCCGACGCGAACGGCGCGACGCAGACCGTCAAGCAGGGCCTGCGGCTGGCCGGCCCGCTGCTCGGCGCCGGGCTGTTCGTGCTGCTCGGCGGCCCGGCGCTGGCCGGTGCCTGCGCGGCCGGTTTCCTGCTGGCCGCGGTCGCCGGGCTGGGTCTGCGGCCCGCCCCGGGCGGCACGGTCGCCGGGGGCCGCGCCGCGGGAGGGCGCGACGAGCTGATCGCCGGGATACGGCACCTGCTGGGCGAACCGGCGCTGCGGCGGGCCCTGATCGCTGTCGTCATCGCCACGGTCGGCCTGGGTTTCGGCGAGACGCTGTGGTTCGCGTACGTCGACCAGGGGCTCGGCCGCGAGCCGGCCTTTCTCGGGGTGCTCGTGTCGCTCCAGGGCGTGGGCGGGCTGGTCGGCGGGGCGGGGTCGGCCGCGCTGGTACGTCGCCTGGGCGAGCTGGGCGCCATGGCGCTCGGCGTCGCCTGCGTGGCGCTGGCCGGCCTGGCGCTGGTCCGGCCGGCTCTCGGCCTGGCGGTCGCGGCGAGTGTGCTGATCGGACTGGGGTTGCCGGTCGCCTGGGTCGGTGTGATGACGCTCGTGCAGCGGCGTACCGCCCCGGAGTTGGTGGGCCGGGCCTCGGCCGCGCTGGACGCGGTGGCCAGCGCACCGCAGGCGGTGGCGATCGGCGCGGGCGCGCTGCTGGTCGGCCTGGTCGACTTCCGCCTGCTCTACGCCGCGATCGGAGCCGTACTGACGATCGCCGCCGGCTACCTGCTCACCGGCCGCCGGCTCAGCCCACCGACGGCACCCGCCCTCCTCGGACACCATTCCCCCGCGCTCCCGCCCCGCGGCACACAGCGTCCCGCCGCGCGTCGATCATGAGGTTGGCGGCGACCGGCGTCCCTTTTGTCACCGTCAACTTCATGATCGACGGGGCTCGACGCGCGCACCGAGACCCAGGTGGGTCAGGCGAAGCCGACGCGGTGGGCGGACTGGGCGTCGAGGGCGCGCACGGCCAGCGCGGCGTCCAGCGCCGCCACCGTCGCCGACCAGCCCTTGTCCTCGGCCGAGCCGGGCAGCCCCGCCCGGTCCCGGGCCTGCTCGATGGTGTCGACCGTCAGCACCCCGTGCGCCACCGGCTTGCCCTCGTCCAGCGCCACCCGGGTCAGCCCCTCGGTGACCGACTGGCAGACGTAGTCGAAGTGCGCCGTCGCGCCGCGTACCACCACGCCGAGCGCGACCACCACGTCGAAGCGGCGGGCCATCGCCTGGGCCACCACCGGCAGCTCCACCGAGCCTGCCACCCGGGCCACCACGGCCCGCGCCCCGCACGCCTGCGCGGCGGCCACCGCCCGCTCGGTCATGTGGTCGGTCAGCTCGCCGTGCCAGCGGGCGGCCACCACGCCGACAGTCATGCCGGCGGCGTCCACCGCGCTCACGCCCGGCTCCCCGAAACCCGCCATCGCCCTACGCTCCGATCTCGTCACCGGCGACCGGGCGGCCCATCGGCGCCTCGGTCACCTCGTCCAGTCCGTCCAGCAGGTGACCCATCCGGTCCCGCTTGGTGCGCAGGTAGCGCACGTTCTCCGGGTTGGACCGCACGGGCAGCCCCTCCCGGCCGGTCACGGTGAGCCCGTACCCCTCCAGCCCGGCCCGCTTGGCCGGGTTGTTCGTCAGCAGCCGCATCGAGCGGACGCCCAGGTCGTAGAGGATCTGCGCGCCGGTGCCGTAGTCGCGGGCGTCCGCCGGCAGGCCCAGGTCGAGGTTCGCGTCCACGGTGTCGCGGCCCTGGTCCTGGAGCTGGTACGCCTGCAGCTTGTGCAGCAGGCCGATGCCCCGGCCCTCGTGCCCGCGCACGTAGAGGACCACGCCGCGGCCCTCGGCCGCGACCCGGGCCAGCGCGGCCTGCAACTGCGGCCCGCAGTCGCAGCGCAGCGAGCCGAACACGTCGCCGGTGAGGCACTCGGAGTGCACCCGCACCAGCACGTCCCGCCCGTCGCCGAGGTCGCCCATGACCAGCGCGACGTGCTCGGCCGGGTCGTGCTCGGCGCGGTAGCCGAGCGCCTTGAACACGCCGTACGGGGTGGGCATCCGCGCCTCGGCGGCCAGCTCGACCTGCTTCTCGGTACGCCGCCGGTAGGCGATCAGATCCGCGATGGTGACCAGCGTCAGGCCGTGCTCGGCGCAGAACTTCTCCAGGTCCGGCAGGCGCATCATGGTGCCGTCGTCGTTCACCAGCTCGCACAGCACCCCGGCCGGGCGCAGCCCGGCCATCCGGGTCAGGTCCACCGCCGCCTCGGTGTGCCCGGGTCGACGCAGCACCCCGCCGGCGCGGGCGCGCAGCGGCACCACGTGGCCGGGCCGGGCCAGGTCGGTCGGGTCGGTGGCGGCGTCGGCGAGCAGCCGGATGGTGTGCGACCGGTCGGCGGCCGAGATGCCGGTGCTGACGCCCTCCCGGGCGTCCACCGTCACGGTGTATGCGGTGCCGCGCCGGTCCTGGTTGGTGTGGTGCATCGGCGGCAGGTCCAGCCGGTCGCACTCGTCCTCGGTCAGCGGCACGCAGATGTAGCCGGAGGTGTAGCGGACCATGAACGCGACCAGCTCCGGGGTGGCCAGCTCGGCCGCGAAGATCAGGTCGCCCTCGTTCTCGCGGTCCTCGTCGTCGACCACGACCACGGGGCGCCCGGCGGTGATGTCCGCCACCGCCTGCTCGATCGATCCGAAAGTGGTCATGCCACTGCCTCCGAGTACGTCGCCGGGATCGGGGCGGGCGCGGTCGCGACGGCCCGGGAGGTGCGCCACCAGCTGTACAGGCCGGCCGCGCAGAACGCGCCGTAGACCAGGTACATGGCGGCCGACGGGTAGAAGCCGCCGCGCAGCAGCAGCGGTACGCCGACCGCGTCGACGGCGATCCAGATCAGCCAGAACTCGACCCAGCCGCGGGCCATGCCGTACGTGGCGAGCAGGCTGCCGACCAGGATCCAGGCATCAGGCAGCGGCCCCCACGAGCCCAGCGCGGCGAGCACCGGGTACGCGGCGGCGGTGCCGACGACGGCGGCCACGAGCAGGCCGAGCCGCTCCGGCCAGGTGGCCCAGCGCGGCACCACGGCCGGCTCGTCCCCGCCACCGGCACGCCGGTTGCGCGACCAGCGCCACCAGCCGTACACGCTGACGGCGAAGAAGAAGACCTGCCGGCCGGCCTGGCCGTAGAGGTCGTGCGCCTGCGGGGTGACGAAGACGCCGCCGAGGAACACGGTGAGCAGCAGCGCGTTGCCGATCATGCCGACCGGCCAGGCCCACACCACCCGGCGCAGCCCGAGCAGCGCCGAGGCGAGCCCGAAGCCGTTGCCGACGATCTCCCGGACCAGCACCGGCGAGCCGGCCACGTGCACCTGGGCGTCGAGCAGCCAGCCGAGCGGGCCCATCACCGCACGCTTCCCGCGCCGCGGTCGCCGAGCAGCCGTTCGACGTACTTGGCCAGCACGTCGACCTCCAGGTTGACCGGGTCGCCGACCTGCTTCGTGCCGAGCACGGTGAGCTTGAGCGTGGTGGGGATCAGGCCGACCGAGAACCAGTCGTCGCCCGCCTCGGCGACGGTCAGCGACACGCCGTCGACGGTGATCGAGCCCTTCTCCACCACGTACCGGGCCAGCCCGTCGGGCAGCCGGAACCGGACCGTCTCCCACTGCGCGGCCGGCTCCCGGGCGACGATCTCGCCGACGCCGTCGACGTGGCCCTGCACCAGGTGCCCGCCGAGGCGGCTGTTGAGCGCGGCGGCGCGTTCCAGGTTGACCGGGTCGCCGGGGCGCAGCGCCCCCAGCGCGGTGCGGCGCAGCGTCTCGCCCATCACGTCGGCGGTGAACACCCCGCCGTCGACGTCGACAACGGTCAGGCAGACCCCGTTCACCGCGATGGAGTCGCCGTGCCGGGCGTCCGAGGTGACGAGCGGGCCACGGATGGCGACCAGGGCGGAGTCGTCGCCGGTCTCGGTGCTCCGGACGATCTCGCCCAGCTCCTCGACGATGCCGGTGAACATGTCAGGCCTCCCTCTTCCGGGGCAGCGCGGTGATCCGCAGGTCGGGACCGACCCGCGTAACGTCGGTGATCTCCAGATCGATGGCGTCGGCGATGGTGCTCACGCCGGCGTCGAGCAGCGCGGTCGGGCCGGCGCCGAGCAGCTTCGGCGCGACGTACCCGACGATCTTGTCGACCAGGCCGGCGGCGAGGAACGCGCCGGCCAGCGTCGGCCCGCCCTCCAGCAACGCGGCCCGCACGCCGCGGTGGTGCAGCTCCGCGAGCAGCGCCGCCAGGTCGACCCGGCCGTCCGGCCCGGCGCCGACCTCCGCGGCGGTGGCCACCCAGGTGCGGGCGGCGCCGTCGCGGACCCGGGCCTCGGCCGGGGTACGCCCCGAGCTGTCCACCACGACCCGCAGCGGCTGCCGGATGGCCATGGTTCCGTCGCGCAGGTTGCGGGCGGTGAGCCGGGGGTCGTCGGTGAGCACGGTGCCCACCCCGGCGAGCACCGCGTCGACGGTGCCGCGCAGCGCGTGCACGTCGATCCGGGCCGCCTCGGAGGTGATCCACATGCTGGTGCCGTCGGCGGCGGCCGAGCGCCCGTCGAGCGTGGCCGCGTACTTCCAGATCAGGTACGGCCAGCCCCGGCGCATCGAGGTGAGCCAGGCGACGTTGCCGGCCTCGGCTTCCTGGGCGCGTACCCCGAGGGTCACCTGGACCCCGGCGGCGCGCAGCGTGGCCGCGCCGCCGGAGGCGACCGGGTTGGGGTCGGGCACGGCGACCACGACGCGGGCCACCCCGGCGGCGATGAGCGCGTGGCTGCAGGGGCCGGTGCGGCCGGTGTGGTCGCAGGGCTCCAGGGTGACCACAGCGGTGCCGCCGCGGGCGCGGGCGCCGGCCTGGGCCAGCGCGACGATCTCGGCGTGCGGGCCGCCGGCGTAGGCGTGGAAGCCCTCGCCGACGACCTCGCCGTCGGTGTCGAGCAGCACGCAGCCGACGACCGGGTTGGGGCTGGTGGCGCCGAGGCCGCGCGCGGCCAGTTCGATGGCACGACGCATCGCCTCGTCGACGGAGACGCTCGCCATGGCCGTCTGTCCTCCCGCTCGCCGGTCGCGCGCGGGCGGGTTCGGGAGCAGCGGCCACAAAGCCGCGGACACGCGGCGGCGGAGAACCCGGGGACGGCGTCGCCGACCCCGGGGAGCCCACGCGGCGGCTGAGGGTGCTCAGCGGCCGGCAGGGGCCTCCCCCGTTCCGCGCGCTGTCTCCCATCCGGACTGTCTGGGGGCGGACGAGCCGCACCCCAACCGTCGGCCCCGGATTCTCACCAGGTCCACCGTCCGGCCGAAGCCGTCCGGGTCGCGGGCTTACCACGGTCGGACCGTGGATCACCGCCGGTTCGGAATTTCACCGAGCCCCGCCAGCGCGTGGTGGGTATACGGGAAGTCTTACACGTTCCGGCCGGGTGCGCGCCACAGAGGCGAGCTACCTCACAGGAGCGCTCAGGTGACGCCGCGCCGGCGGTCCACCGCCACGTACGAGCCGGGCTGGCTCTTGGCCACCGTCTTCATCTCCGAGGCCACCGCGATGGCCTCCAGCGGGTCGGTGAACCGCTTGCCGGAATCGGACAGCGACACCCCGATGGAGAGCGTGACGAGCGCGGCGCGGCGGATGTTGCCGCGCCGGTCCTTCAGCTCGACGAAGCCGCGTTCCCGGTCGGTGGCGTCGTAGAGCGCGTCCGCGGCCTTCTCGAAGTCGACAACGGCCCGGCTGGTCAGCGGCCGGACCTGGCTGGGCGCGCAGACGATCACGAAGTCGTCGCCGCCGACGTGCCCGAGGAACGCCGGCGGCAGCCCGATCGACACCACCGCCCGGTGCAGGCTGCGGGCCAGCGCCGAGATGAACTCGTCGCCGCGCACGAAGCCGTACCGGTCGTTGACGCTCTTGAACCGGTCGATGTCGATGTAGCCCACGGCGTAGTCGACGCCGTTGCGGACCCGGTCGCTGATCTCCCGCCGGATCCGGCTGTTGCCGGGCAGGCCGGTCAGCGGCGAGACCTCGCGGAACTCCTTGTTGCGCCGCAGCGTGGAGTTGACCCGGGCCACCAGCTCCAGCGTGTCGAACGGCTTGACCAGGTAGTCGTCGGCGCCGACGCTGAGCCCGTTGACCTTGTCCTGGGTCATCCCCTTGGCGGTCAGCATGATCACCGGCAGCGCGGAGGTCATCGGGTCGGCGCGCAGCCGCCGGGTCAGCTCCAGGCCGTCGACGCGCGGCATCATCAGGTCCACCACCGCCAGGTCGGGCCGCTGCCGCTCGATGATCTCCAGCGCCTCCTGGCCGTCACTGGCGTGCAGCACCTCGAAACCGTGCAGGCGCAGGTTGAACTCGACGAAGCGGGCGATGTCCTCGTCGTCGTCGACGACCAGGATGACGTCGGGGCGCTCGCCGGCCGCGTCCATCTCAGGCCCCGGTCATCGCACGTTCCGCCAGGCCCCGCAGGCGGCGTACCGCCTCCGCGGGATCGTCGGCGCCGTAGACGGCGGTGCCCGCGACGAACGCGTCGGCCCCGGCCGCGGCGGCCTGCTCGATGGTGTCCGCGGCGATGCCGCCGTCGACCTCGATGCGCAGCTCCAGGTGGCCGCTGTCGACGTGCCGGCGGGCGGCGCGCACCTTGTCCAGCAGCTGCGGCAGGAACCGCTGGCCGCCGAAACCGGCCTTGATCGTCATGATCAGCAGCGTGTCGAAGCTCGGCAGCAGCTCCAGGTACGGCTCGATCGGGGTGTCCCGGTCGATCGCCAGGCCCGCCTTCGCCCCGGCCGAGCGCAGATCCTTGGCCAGCGCCACCGGGTCGTCGCACGCCTCGGCGTGGAACGTGACGTTGTACGCCCCGGCGTCGGCGTACCCGGGCGCCCAGCGGCGCGGATCGGTGATCATCAGATGCACGTCGAACGGGATCTCGGTCACGGCGCGCAGGCTCTGCACCACCGGCAGCCCGATGGTCAGGTTGGGCACGAAGTGGTTGTCCATGACGTCGACGTGCAGCCAGTCGGCGGCGGGCTCCACGGCACGGACCTCGTCGGCGAGGCGGGCGAAATCGGCGGCCAGGATGCTCGGCGCGACGATCGGCGGCGGTACGGTCACCGGGCCAGTGTACGAACGCGGTGATCCGGAGGTCGCGGCACGGCTCCCGGAGCGACAGGTGGTGAGCCTTCCGTCACCCGTGGTGCACCATCGGGCCGTCCGGAGCGGAAAATGGCACGAATAGTCGTCGGTGACTAGCCGATCGATTGAAAGATGACGAAACTCCTACAGGGACGGTCACGTATGCTGCACGCCCGGGCGCGGGGGACGCCGGTCGGGCCTATGGCGACCGGCTGCCATCTCTCCCGGAAGGGGCGGACGATGCGACGGTGGCTCCACGTGCTCGCGCTGGCCGGCGCCGCGACTGCGGTGCTCGCCGGCTGCGCTCAGACACACCGGGCCGACGGCGACCTGATCGACGACTGGGCGGCGCTGCCGGCGCCGCGGCTGTTCGTACCGGCGACAGACGCGTGCCTGCCCCGGCTCACCACGGTGGTGGCCGCCGCCACGTACGAGACCGTCGACTGCGCGGGCAGCCACCTGGCCGAGACGGTGCACGTCGGCACGTTCACCGGGCCGGAGACGCTCGGCGACCGCCCCGAGCCGGGCACCCCGGCGCTGCGGACCGCGCGCGCCGAGTGCGACCGGAGCGCCCGGGAGATGATCGGCGGGGACTGGCACGCCGCCCGGCTCACGCTGAACATCGCGCTGCCGACGGTGGCCGCCTGGGGCGCCGGCGCGCGCTGGTTCCGCTGCGACCTGGCCGAGACCGACAGCATCGACAACACCCGTCCGATCAACCGGGTCGGCAGCCTGCGCGGCGCGCTGGTCGGCGACAACCCGCTCGTGCACAGGTGCTTCGACCCGAAGCTGATCGGCAAGAACCTCAACTACATGGCCCCGGTGCTCTGCACCGAGCCGCACCGCGCAGAGTTCGTCGGCGTGTACGAGGAACGCGACATGAGCTGGGCGGAGTTCACCAAGGGCGCGCCCGCCACGCACCGGCGCTGCATGACGCTGATCGCCCAGTTCGCCGAGGTGCCGGACAACGCCGAACTGCCGTACCGGGCCGGGTCCATCTACTACCCACCGTCGCAGCGGGAGTGGGAGGAGGGCGACCGGGGGGTGCGCTGTTTCCTGTGGAGCGACGACCGCAAGCTCAACCGATCGGTGCGCGGCGCCGGTCCCGAGGGGCTCCCGGTGACCTGATCGGCTGCCGTATGCTGCACCGCCGAGGCGTACCGGGGGGCCGGTCGGCTCCGGACGCACGGGGAGGTCTGTCGCGATGCGGCGTTTGTGGGTGGCGGTCACCGTGTCAACGGTGGCGGCGCTGGCGCTCGGCGGCTGCGCCGCGCCGGCCGGAGTGGACCGCGACCTGACCGACGACTGGCCCGCGTTCGCCGCGCCGGTCGGCTTCGTGCCGAGCACCGGGGCCTGTCACCCCACCGTCGCCGACGTCGGCTACCTCAGCGGCTACCAGCCGGTCGACTGCGCCGCCACCCACCGCGCCGAGACGCTGCACGTCGGCACGATGAGCGGCCCGGAGGCGGAGCGCTCCGCCCCGCCGCGCACCGGCTCGGCCGGTATGCGCGCCGCGCACGGCGACTGCGCCCGCCAGGTCACCCAGGCCCTCGGCGGGGACTGGCGCTCCGGGCGGCTGCGGCTGTCGGTGGTCTTCCCCTCGGCGCTCGCCTGGTCCGGCGGGGCCCGCTGGTACCGCTGCGACGTCGCCGAGGTGACCGACCTGGATCAGGGCGACGTGGCCGAGCGCACCGGCAGCCTGCGGGGCGCGCTGAAGCCCGGCTCGAAGCTGGCGCTGGGCTGCTTCAACCCGAAGATGAGCAAGGACGACGTGCAGGAGATGCGGCCGGTGGCCTGCACCGCGAAGCACCACGCCGAGTTCGTCGGCGTCTACCAGGCGCCGGACATCAGCTACGCCGAGTTCGAGCGCACGCCGCTGCGTACGCACAAGGCGTGCCGCGGGCTGATCGCCAAGTACGCGAAGCTGCCCGACGACGGCAACATGCAGTACCGGGCCGGCACCATCATCTACCACCCGTACGCGGAGCAGTGGCGCGACGGCGACCGGGGCGTGCAGTGCTTCCTCTGGGTCTCCGACCGGACGCTGACCCGCTCGGTGAAGGGCGCGGGCGCCAAGGCGCTACCGATCACCTGAGCCACGGGCGGGGCGGGCCGGCGCCCACCCCGCCCGTGTCCGCTCAGCCGACCTGCAGCGTCACGTCGTCCACGACGAAGCTGGTCTGCAACGACGAGTCCTCGACCCCGGTCCACTTCAGCGTGACCGTCTGCCCGGCGTACGCGGCCAGGTTGAAGGTGCGCTGGGTGTAGCCGGTGGCCTTGTTCAGGTTCGAGTACGTGGCCAGCGTGGTCGAGCCGACCTGCACGGTGAGCTTGTCGTACGCGGTCGAGCTGGTCGTCTCGGCCGAGTCGATGTGCAACCAGAACGAGAACGTGTAGCTGCTGCACCCGGACGGCAGCGTGACCGACTGGGACAGCGTGTCGGTACGCGAGGAGCCGTACCCGTTCAGCCACGCCTTGTACGACCCGGTGCGGGCCGCCTGGCTGGAGCTGTTGGTGATCACGCCGGAGCTGGCCGTCCACGGCGTGGTGCCGGACTCGAAGCTGCTGTTGCCGATGAGCTGGCCGCCGGTGCAGCCGCCGCTCCCGCCGGTCACGGTGATCGTGTAGCTGGCGGTGCGGGTGGCCGAGCCGGTGCCGGTCACGGTGAGCGTGAACGTGCCGGTGGTGGCCGTCGACGAGGCGCTGACGGTCATGGTGGACGAGCCGCCCGAGGTGACCGAGGACGGGCTGAAGCTCACCGACACGCCGCTCGGGGCGCCGCTGGCGGACAGCGCCACGGTCTGCGCGCTGCCGGAGGTGGTGGCGGTGCTGACGGTGGCGGTGGTGGAGCCGCCCCGGGCGACGCTGCCGGAGGTGGGGCTCACCGAGACGGAGAAGTCGTTGGCGGGTGTGCCGCCGCCGACCGCGAGCGCCCAGATCGTGTACGCGACGCCGTCCGCGGCCCGGTTCAGGATGGTCGTGTTGATGTTGCTGGTGTTGTCGCAGGAGCGGTGGTAGCAGCCGTCGTACGCCGCGCCGGCGGTGCCGCCCCACTTGCTGGCCTGCGCCGACGTCTTGGTGTAGCTGGCGCCCGCCGCGTAGCCGGAGGTCTGGATGCCGGCGTTGGCGAACGAGTAGTCGTCGGAGCGGCCCTGACCCTCGGTGTTCTCCTCCGGCGAGATGCCGAACGAGTCCCAGTACGCCTTCAGCGGCGCCGCGGTGGCGGAGGTGATCCGGTTGATGAAGTAGCCGCCGTTCGGCGAGCCGACCATGTCGAAGTTGTAGTAGCCCTTGATGTAGCCGCGCTGGGTGGAGCTGAGCTGGTTGACGTAGTGCTTGGAGCCCTGCAGGCCCTGCTCCTCGCCGTTCCACCAGGCGAACCGGACCCGCTTGGTCATGGTCGGGTTCTGCGCGGCCAGCACCAGCGCGTTCTCCAGCAGCACCGACGAGCCGGAGGCGTTGTCGTTGATGCCCGGCCCGGCGGCCACGCCGTCCAGGTGCGCGCCGAACATGACGACCTGGTCCGACGGGCCCTGCGGCCACTCGGCGATCAGGTTGTTGCCCGGGTAGGTGCAGGTGGAGCAGTTCTGCTCGGTGACCGTGTAGCCGGCCGCCTGGAGCTTGCCCTTCACGTAGTTGACCGACGCGGTGTAGCCGGCCGAGCCGGCGCGCCGGTTGCCGCCGTTGCTGGTGGCGATGGAGTTGAACTGGGTGAGGTGGGCCTGGATGTTGCTGAGGGAGACGTCCGGCGCGGCGAGCGCGGCGATCGCCGGGGCGGGGGCGGCGGCCGGCGCGGGGGCGGCGGAGGCGGTGCCGGCCAGGCTCGCCGTCGTCAGGGTGGCGACGAGGGCGAGCGCGAGGCTCGTGGTCGGCGTTCTGCGTCTCATGGAGACTCCTCGTGGGGGTTCGGCGGGCGGGGTGCCGGGACCGGTGGTCGAAACAGTTACATGCATCGATCAGACAGTCAACGGGCTGTCACATCCCACCGGCCCCCTCCCCCCACCGGGATGCCGCACACGCTCCATCGCTCCCCATTTCTCCGCATGACGAGCAAGGAGTTCGTGTCCGGGCACGCGGACACGAACTCCTTGATCGACTGCGAGAGGTGGGTCAGTTCCGGCGCAGGACCGCCAGGAACATGGCGTCGGTGCCGTGACGGTGCGGCCACAGCTGCACCGTGGGGCCGTCCCCCAGGCCCGGCATGCCGGCCGGCAGCAGCGGCCGCGCGTCGACGAAATCGACGCCGAGGCCGCAGCGCCGGGCCGCCTCGGTCACCGTCACGTGCGTCTCCACCACGTGCGGCGAACACGTCACGTACGCAACCAGGCCACCCGGCCGGGCCGCCCGCAACGCGGCGGTCAGCAGCTCACGCTGCAACCGGGTCAGCGGCGGCAGGTCCGACGGCTGGCGACGCCATCGCGCCTCCGGCCGGCGGCGCAGCGCGCCCAGCCCGGTGCACGGCGCGTCGACGAGCACCCGGTCGAAGTGCCCCTCCGGCAGCTTCGGGTCGCTGCCCACGCTGCGCCCGTCGGTGTTCAGCACGGTCACCGGCAGCCCACGGGTGGCCTGCTCCACCAGCCGCGCCCGGTGCTCGGCCACCTCGACCGCCGTCAGCCGCGCGCCCCGGGTCGCGGCCAGCGCGCCGAGCAGACCGGACTTGCCGCCCGGGCCGGCGCACAGATCCAGCCACCGGCCGTCCGGGCCGTCCAGCGGCGCCGCCGCCAGCGCGTCCGCCACCAGCTGGGAGCCCTCGTCCTGCACGTGCGCGCGGCCGTCGGCCACCGCCGCCAGGTCGCCCGGCGCGCCGCCGGGCAGATAGACCGCGTACGGCGAGAACGCGCCGGGCGCGCCGCCCACCTCGTCGGCCAGCGCCACCGGGTCGGCCAGGCCCGGCCGGGCGCACAGGTGCACCGGCGGGCGCTCGTTGTCCTCGATGAGCAGCCGGGTCGTCTCGCCCATGTCGCCGCCGAGCGCCTCGGCGAACGACCGCACGATCCACTGCGGATGGCTGTACGCCAGCGCGAGGTGCCCGACCGGGTCGGTCTCCTGCGCCGGGGCGAGCTTGGCCACCCAGGCGTCGGCGTCCCGGCTGGTGATCTCCCGCAGCACCGCGTTGGCGAACCCGGTCGCGCCCGGCCCCACCGACCGGACCAGGTCCACGGTGGACGACACCGCGGCGTGCGCGGGCACCCGCATGTGCAGGATCTGGTACGCCCCGAGCCGCAGCGCGTCGCGCACCGGCGGGTCGATGCGCTGCACGTCCCGCCCGGCCGCGTCGGTCACGATCGCGTCGAGCGTGCCGGTGTGCCGCAGCGTGCCGTAGGTCAGCTCGGTGGCGAACGCGGCGTCCCGGCCGGTCAGCCCCGCCTCGCGCAGCATCGCCGGGAGCACCAGGTTGGCGTACGCGTCGTCGCGGTGCACCGCCGCGATCGCCTCGTAGGCGACCTGCCGGGGCAGGTCCACGGCCGGACGGACCGGACGCCCGCCCCGCCGGTCGCCACCGAACCGGTCCCCGCCGCGCCGGTCGCCGCCGGGCCGGTCGGAGCGCTGCCGGTCGGAACGCTGCCGGTCGCCGTACCCCCGCTGACGCTCGCCCTCGACGGGCCGGTCCGGACGCGACGGCCCCGTCACGCGAACACCTCGCCGGCGGTGACCCGGGCGCCGCGCGCCCAGTCGCCGGCGGGCATGGCCTTCTTGCCTGCGGCGCGCACCTCGCCGAGGCGCACCGGCGTGGTGGCGGTGCCGACGAGCACACCGGACTTCGTCACGTGCAGCTCCCCCGGCTTCAGCTCCGGGCCGTCGGCCACCGGCGTGACCGGACCGAGCTTGACCCGGTCGTCGCGGAACGTCGTCCACGGGCCGGGCGCGGGAGTGCAGGCGCGGACGCGCCGGTCCACCGCGAACGCGGGGTCGCCCCAGCGGACCCGGGCGTCCTCCACCGTCAGCTTCGGGGCGAGCGAGACGCCGTCGACCGGCTGCGGCACGGCGCGGGCGGTGCCGGCGCCGATCGCGTCGAGCACCGCGACCAGCAGCCCGGCGCCGGAGTGCGCGAGCCGCTCCAGCAGGTCGCCGGAGGTGTCGGCGGGGCGGATCTCGTCGGTGACCGTGCCGTAGACCGGGCCGGTGTCCAGCCCCTCCTCCAGCTCGAAGACGCTGGCCCCGGTCACCTCGTCGCCGTGCAGCACGGCGTGCTGGACCGGCGCGGCGCCGCGCCAGGCGGGCAGCAGCGAGAAGTGCAGGTTGATCCAGCCGTGCCGGGGGATCTCCAGCGCCACCGGCGGCACCAGCGCGCCGTAGGCGACCACCGGTACGCAGTCCGGCGCCAGCTCGCGCAGCCGGTCGAGGAACTCCGGCTCGCGCGGGCGGGCCGGGGTGAGCACCTCGACGCCGTGCGCGTCGGCCCACGCGCCCACGGGCGAGCGGACCAGCCCCCGGCCGCGCCCGGCCGGGGCGTCGGGGCGGGTGACCACGGCGAGCAACTCGTGCCCGGAGGCGGCGATCGCGTCCAGGGCCGGTACGGCGACGGCCGGCGTGCCGGCGAAGACCAGGCGCATCCGGGTCACCGCCCCAGGCCGAACGGGTTGCCGGCGGCGTGCGGGCTGAGCTTGACCGTGGGCGGGGCGGCCTGGTCGTACCACTCGGCCTGCCGGATCGCCTTCATGGCCTCCTTGCGGCCGGCCGGGTCGAGCCGGTCGACGAAGAGCACGCCGTCGAGGTGGTCGGTCTCGTGCTGCACGCAGCGGGCCATCAGGCCGGTGCCGACGATCTGCAACGGGTCGCCGTAGCCGTTGAAGCCCTTGGCGATCACGTTCTGCCGGCGCTTGGTGTCGAAGTAGAGCCCGGGGATGGACAGGCAGCCCTCCGGGCCGTCCTGCTCCTCTTCGTCGGGGAACTCCAGCACCGGGTTGACCAGGTGGCCGAGGACGTCGTCGACGTCGAAGGTGAACACCCGCAGGCCCACCCCGAGCTGCGGCGCGGCGAGGCCGGCGCCGCTCTGCTCGCGCATCGTGTCGGTCAGGTCGGCGATCAGCTTGCGCAGCTCGGCGTCGAAGTCGACGACCGGGTCGGCCGGCGTGCGCAGCACCGGATCGCCGAACAGACGGATGGGCTGGACGGTCACTCGGCGTGGCTCCTTGTCTGGGTCGAACGATGCGCGTCCAGTCTACGGAGTCGGCCCGGCCGCCCCGGGTGGCGTACCGGGAACGGTGACCGGGGACGCCTCCCGGCCGACGCGCACCGGCAGCGTGGCGTGACCACGAAGCGTGAGCCGGACGCGCCGCTCGGGCCGGCCCGCCACGGCGAGGCCGGGCAGCCGGCGCAGCAGCAGCGGGAACGCCACCTGCGCCTCCAGCCGGGCCAGCGCCGCGCCGAGGCAGTAGTGCGGCCCGGCGCCGAAGGACAGCGGGTGGACCTGCGGACGCCACGGGTCGAAGCGCGCCGGCTCCGGATAGCGGCGCGGATCACGGTTGGCCGCGCCGAGCATCACGATCACCCAGCTCTCCGGCGGCAGATCGACGTCGCCGTACCGGGCCGGCGCGGTGCTCATCCGGGACGTGAGCTGCACCGGCGAGTCGTAGCGCAGCAGCTCGTCGACGTACCCGGGGGCGAACTCCGGGTGCTCGGCCAGCGTCGCCGCCGCGCGCGGGTGCTCCAGCAGCGCCACCAGGCCGTTGCCGAGCAGGTTGGTGGTGGTCTCGAAGCCGGCCACCAGCAGCACGATCAGGTTGGCCAGCAACTCGTCGCCGGAGAGCCGGTCACCGCCGTCGTGCGCCTGCACCAGCGCGCTGGTCAGGTCGTCGGCCGGCGCCCGGCGGCGCGCCGACACCAGCTCGGTGAAGTAGGCGCGCAACTCGCTCGCGCCCCGGTCGGCGACCGCCAGCTCCTCTTCGGTGATCTCCGGTTCCAGCACGCCGGTCAGGTCGGTGGCCCAGCGCCGGAACAACGGCCGGTCCGCCGCCGGCACGCCGAGCAGCGCGCAGATCACCCCGACCGGCAGCGGGTACGCGAACCCGGCCATGAAGTCGACCGGCCCCTCGGCGGCGAGCATCGCGTCGACCAGCTCGTCGGCCTGCGCCCGCACCACGTCGTGCATGGCGGCGATCCGGCGCGGGGTGAACGCGCCCGCCGCCAGCCGCCGCATCCGGCTGTGGTCGGGCGGGTTGGTGCGCAGCATCGACCGGGAGATCGACAGAATCGCCGGGCTCTCCCGCCAGCCGGGCATGAACTGGTCGCGCAGCGCGTCGTCCAGCACCCCGAACCGGGCGTCGCGCAGGATCGCGTCGGCCTCGGCGTACCCGGTGACCACGAAGAAGACCGGGCCGGCCTGGACCACCGGGCCGTGTGCGCGCAGCAGCTCGTACGTCGGGTAGGGGTCGACACGACCCTCGGGGGACATCAGCAGCGCGAGCGCGTCGGCAGGATCCACGGTCCGCCTCCCCAGGCGTCGGAGACCCCCATCATGCTCCGCGCCGCCCGAGGGTGGTCAACCCGTCACGGCGAGACGGCGGTATCCACCGCGGTCAGACGCCCGCGCCCGGCTCCCCGGCCAGCACCGGGCCGCCGTCGAGCAGCGCGTGCTCGGGCAGCGGCAGCGTGATGCCGTGGGCGTCCTCCCAGTCGTGGATCAGCCCCGGCCGGGCCTGCGTGGTGAAGAAGTCGACGGCGCTCATCCCGCCGACCACCGGCTCGTCCACCTCGGCGACCAGCCGGGCGGGCACCATCGGCAGGCCGGCGCGCACCGCCGAGCTGAGCCGCCGGTGCCCGTCGACGACGAAGAAGTACTCGCCGGTGTAGCCGATGCTCAGCGGCTCCGGCTCCTCGCCGCTCTCGGCCAGCTCGGCGGCGAGGTCGGCGTCCCACAGGCCCCGCAGCGCGGACACGTCCTCGGTGGGGTAGACCCGGGTCGGGTCGAGCAGCAGCAGCGGCTGACCGGCGCGCAGCACGTCCGCGCCGAGGCGGCCCTCGTAGACGTCGATGACGTGCTGGATGACCTGCTCCGGGTTGGCCCGGGTGGTGTCGCAGATCAGGTCGTAGTTGCGCAGGCGGGCCTTGTCGACGCCGTAGCGGACGATGAACCGGCCCCGCTCGCTCTCGCTGCGCTCGCGCAGCTTGGTCCGCGCCTCCTCCAGCGAGGTGTAGCTCTCGGCCGGGCCGGACGGGCGGGCCAGCACGCGCCGGGCCGCCTCGGTCGGCTCGGTGATCATGTGCACCTTGAGCGCGTCGGTGAAGAAGTGCCAGGCCAGGCGGGAGTCCATGACCAGCGACTCGCCGGAGGCGGCGATGTCGCGCTGGAGCTGGTCGACGTAACCGTCGACCGCCTGGTCCAGCTCGGCGTGCAGGTTGAGCTGCAGAGCGGTCATCTGCCGCTCCTGGGCCATCTGGCGGTAGAGGTCGCCGACGCTGACCCGGCGCAGCCCCAGCCGCTTGGCGATCTCGACGGACACGGTGCTCTTGCCACTGCCGAGGTCACCGTTGAAGACGATCGACTGACGAACGGTCACGACTGGTCCACCCCTGCTCACCGGCTGACTGACGACATCGAGTGTCGGCCCGACGTGCTCTGGCACCCGCCGCGCCGCGTCCCGCGCGGGGAAAACCGCGCGGCTGGGCATGACGGGCGATGCTATCACCGCCCGCTACCCAATTGCCGGACCAGGTGTGCGGCAAACCCCAGCTCACGACCGTGCGCGAGGGGCCGCGTGCGCAGTGTCACGCGGCGGCGGCCGGTCAGAACAGCACGAGCGGATCGACCTGCAGGCGTACCGGATCGGCCGCCTTGCGGGCGCTGCGCTGGCCGGCGGCGGCGTGCAGCGCCTCGGCCAGCGCGGCGGCCCGGGACCGGGGCACCCGCACGAGCATCCGCTCCCGGCCCTCGTCGGCCGGCACCGGCCCCAGCACCTCGGCGCCGTCCGGCAGCCGGGCGCCGTCCAGCAGGTCGCTGACCGCCTCGGCGACGCCGGTGACGCTCGCCATCCGCACCGCCGGGGGGAAGCCCAGCTCGCGCCGCTCGGCCAGCTCGCGGGCGGCGAACCAGGCGGAGTCCCAGCGCAGCAACGCCTGCACCGGCGCGAGCGCGCCGTCCGCGACCACCACCACCCGCCCGCCGGCCGTACCGGGCCGGGCCAGCGCGGCGGCGGCCATCCACCGGCGCAGCGCCTCCTCACCGGCCCGCAGGTCGGCCCGGGTCAGCAGCGCCCACGAGTCGAGCAGCAGCACCGCGCCGTAGCCGCCGTCGGCCACCGGCTCGGCGCCCGGCGTGGCGATCACCAGCCCGGCCCCGCCCGGCACCGTGGCGAGCACCTCCTCCCGCCCCGAGGTGCGCACCGGCACGCCCGGGAACGCCCGGCCCAGCTCCTCGGCCGTGCGCCGGGCGCCGGTGACCGAGGCGCGCAGCCGCCGCCCACCACACTCCGGGCAGGCGTACGCGGCGGCCACCCGGCCGCACCAGCGGCAGGCGGGCGTGCCCTGCGCCGAGGGCAGCGCGAGCGGCCCGGCGCAGTGCGGGCAGCGGGCCGGGGTCCGGCAGTCGGCGCAGGCCACCGACGGCACGTAACCCCGGCGCGGCACCTGCACCAGCACCGGCAGGTCCGCGCGCAGCGCGTCCCGGGCGCTGGTCCAGGCCAGGCTCGGCAGCCGCGCCGAGGCCGCGCCGGGATCGCGGGCCAGTTGCGGGTCGTCGCCGGTGGGCGCCATGGCCGGGGTACGCGCGCGCACCACCGCCCGGTCGGCCACCACCTCCCGGGCCCAGGACGTCTCCACCAGCAGCTGCGCCTCGGCGCTGCGGGCGTACCCGCCGACCAGGGCGGCGGCGTCGCCGAGCTGCGCCCGGGTGAGCAGCACGTCCCGGGCGTGCGGGTAGGGCGCGCGGGGCTCGGCGTGCAGGTCGTCGCCGTCGTCCCAGATCGCCACCAGGCCGAGCCGCTCCACCGGGGCGAACATGGCCGCCCGGGTGCCGATCACCACTGCCACGTCGCCGCGCCGGGCCGCCAGGAACGCCCGGTAGCGGCGGGCCGGGCCGTCGGCGGCGGTGAGGCGCACGTGCCGCCCCGCGCCGAGCACGGCGGTCAGGGCGGCGTCGAGCCGGTCCAGGTCACGGGCGTCGGCCACCACGACCACTGCGCCCCGGCCACCGGCCACGGTGGCGGCCACCGCGTCGGCGTACCGGTCGGCCCAGTCCTCCCCCGGCAGCGCCGACCAGACCGCGCGGGCGGGCCGGCCGTCGGTGAGCGCCCGCAGCAGCGCCGGCCCGGCCGGGTAGTCCCGCCAGCCGCGCGGGTCCACCTCCGCCCGGCCTCCCGGCCTGGCGTCCGCGTCGGCGGGCGCGTCGGGGTCGGCGGGCGCGTCCGCGTCGGCGGTGACGGCCTTCTCGGCGCGGGCGTGCCGGGGCGGCACCGCCAGCCTCAGCACGTCGGCGAGGCTGCCGGCGTACCGGTCGGCGACCGCGCGGGCCAGCCGGGCCACCTCCGGGGAGAGCACCGGCACCGGCGAGACGACCTTCTCCAGGTACGCCAGTTTCGGGTGCGCGGAGGACTCGGCGCGCTCCAGCAGCCAGCCGTCGACCAGCTGCCCGGCGAAGCGCACCTTCACCCGTACCCCCGGTTGCGCCTCGGCGTCGAGCGCCTCCGGCACCAGGTAGTCGAACGGGCGGTCCAGGTGCGGCAGGGGCACGTCCACGCAGACGCGCGCGACCGGCGACCCCTGCGCGGGTCGCCGGTCGCGGCGCGTGGCGGCGGTCAGGCTCCCGCGGCCGACTTGAGGTCGGCGGCCCGGTCGGTGCCCTCCCAGGTCAGGTCCGGCAGCTCCCGGCCGAAGTGGCCGTACGCGGCGGTCTGCTGGTAGATCGGGCGGAGCAGGTGCAGGTCCCGGATGATGGCGGCCGGGCGCAGGTCGAACACCTCGGCGACGGCCTTCTCGATCGAGGCGACCGGCACCGTCTCGGTGCCGAACGTCTCGATGAACAGGCTCACCGGGTGGGCCTTGCCGATCGCGTACGCGACCTGGGCCTCGCACCGCTCGGCCAGCCCGGCGGCGACCACGTTCTTGGCCACCCAGCGCATCGCGTACGCGGCCGAGCGGTCGACCTTCGAGGGGTCCTTGCCGGAGAACGCGCCGCCGCCGTGGCGCGCGTACCCGCCGTAGGTGTCCACGATGATCTTCCGGCCGGTCAGGCCGGCGTCACCCATCGGGCCGCCGATCTCGAAGCGCCCGGTCGGGTTGACCAGCAGCCGGTAGCCCTCGGTCTCCAGGCCGAGGCCCTCCAGCTCCGGGGTGATGACGTGGTCCCGGATGTCCGGGGTGAGCAGCGACTCCAGCGAGATGTCGGCCGCGTGCTGGCTGGACACGACGACGGTGTTGAGCCGGACCGGGCGCAGCCCGTCGTACTCGATGGTCACCTGGGTCTTGCCGTCCGGCCGCAGGTAGGGGATGGTGCCGTCCTTGCGGACCGTGGCGAGCCGGCGCGCCAGCCGGTGCGCCAGCGCGATCGGCAGCGGCATCAGCTCGGGCGTCTCGGAGCAGGCGAAGCCGAACATCATGCCCTGGTCACCGGCGCCCTGCGCGTCCAGCGCGCTCTCCGACCCGCCGGTACGCAGCTCGAAGGCGTTGTCGACGCCCTGGGCGATGTCCGGCGACTGGGCGCCGATGGACACGCTGACGCCGCAGGACGCGCCGTCGAAGCCCTTCTTCGACGAGTCGTAGCCGATGCCGAGAATGGTCTCCCGGACGATGGTGGGGATGTCGGCGTACGCCTTCGTGGTCACCTCACCGGCCACGTGCACCTGACCGGTGGTGATCAAGGTCTCCACCGCGACCCGGCTGTGCGGGTCCTGGGCGAGCAGCGCGTCGAGAATGCCGTCACTGATCTGGTCGGCGATCTTGTCCGGGTGGCCCTCCGTGACCGATTCGGACGTGAAGAGACGTGTCACGGCACTCCTAAGCATGTGAAGACTTTTAAAGGTCGCTCGGCGGCAGTTTAGCCATCCTCGTTCCGCCGCGACCCCCTGAACGCGGGCCGACCAACCGTCAGGAACGTGACGGCAACCGCGGACAGACGAGGTCCCAGACGGCGTCGGCCAGGGCCTCCTTGGGCTGCTCGGCCAGCCGGTGCACGGCGCCGTCGGCGCCGATCACGGTGGCCGCGTTGGTGTCGGCGCCGAAGACCTTGTCCACGCCGACCTCGTTGACGACGATCATGTCGGCTCCCTTGCGGGCCAGTTTGGCCCGGCCGTTGGCCTCCGCGTCGTCGGTCTCCGCGGCGAAGATCACCAGCACCTGGCCGGGGCGGCGGACGCGACCCAGCTCGGCGGCGATGTCCGGGTTGGTGACCAGCTCGATGGTCGGCGCGACACCGTCGTCCGACTTCTTGATCTTCCCGGTGGCGTAGCTGGCCGGGCGGAAGTCGGCGGGCGCGGCGGCCATCACCACGGCGTCCGCGTCGGCGGTCGCCGCCAGCGTCGCCGTGCGCAGCTCCTCGGTGGTGCCCACCCGGACCAGGTCCACCCCGGCCGGATCGGGCAGCGCCACGTTCGCCGCGACCAGCGTCACCCGGGCGCCCCGGGCCACGGCGGCGCGGGCGAACGCGTACCCCTGCTTGCCGGAGGACCGGTTGCCCAGGAACCGGACCGGGTCCAGCGGCTCGCGGGTGCCCCCGGCGGTGACCACCACGTGCCGGCCGGCCAGGTCGGCCTCGGCCTCGACGCCGCGGGCCAGGGCCCGGCGGGCCACCGCGAAGATCTCCGCCGGGTCGGGCAGCCGGCCCTTGCCGGTGTCCCGCCCGGTGAGCCGCCCCACGGCCGGCTCGATCACCCGGACGCCGCGCGAGCGCAGCGTGGCCACGTTCGCCACGGTCGCCGGGTGCTCCCACATCTCGGTGTGCATGGCCGGCGCCAGCAGCACCGGGCAGCGCGCGGTCAGCAGCGTGTTGGTGAGCAGGTCGTCGGCGAGGCCGTGGGCGGCCTTGGCGAGCAGGTCAGCGGTGGCCGGGGCGACCACGACCAGGTCGGCGTGCTGCCCGAGCCGCACGTGCGGCACCTCGTGCACGTCGGACCAGACGTCGTCGGCCACCGGCTGGCCGGACAGGGCCGCCCAGGTCGACGCCCCGACGAAACGGAGCGCCGAGGCGGTCGGCACCACCCGGACCCGGTGACCCGACTCGGTGAAGAGCCGGAGCAGCTCACACGCCTTGTAGGCGGCGATGCCGCCGCCGACCCCGAGGACGATCTCGGCGGGCATCGGCGCGGGCGCGGTTACGGCTGGTCGGTCGGCTCAGCGGTGAGCAGGCCCGCGTTGATCTCGCGCATGGCGATGGAGAGCGGCTTCTCCTGCGGGGTGGTCTCCACCAGCGGGCCGACGTACTCCAGCAGGCCCTCACCGAGCTGGCTGTAGTAGGCGTTGACCTGACGGGCGCGCTTGGCGGCGAAGATGACCAGCGCGTACTTCGAGGTGGTCTTCTCGAGCAGCTCGTCGATCGGCGGGTTGGTGATGCCCTCGGGGTTGGTGGCGATGGATCCCACGAATTAAACCTCTGCGTCTCGTGCGCCGCCCGCGGGCGGTCGGGCCGGAGCCAGGAAGGACGAACCGAGCAATCCTACCAGCTCCGCCGCGGCGCGCTCGGTGTGGTCGTGTGCCACGGCGTGGGCGAAGAGGGCCGCGACGTCCGGGGCGGCCCGGTACGCCGGCGGCGCGAGCAGCACCAGCCGGGCGCCGGGCGCCGCCGCCCGTACCGCGAGCGCGCCGCCCAGGTCCAGCGGCAGCAGCACCGGCCGGCCCGCGGCGAGCCGCGCCCGTACCTCGGCCCGGGGCACCCCCCGGCGGTACGGCCCGATCCGGCACCACTCCAGCAGTTCCCCGGCGGCGATCAGCTGGTCGAAGGCGGGCGCGTCGAGGAAGACGCGGTCCACGCCGTCCCGCTCGTCGGGGCGCGGCGGCCGGGTGGTGGCGACCACCGGCACCCAGACAGACGCAAGGCGCGCCCGGACCGCCTCGACCACACTGCTCCGGCCGGCCCCGGAGGGACCGGACAGGACAGTGAGCCGAGCCGCCGAGCGCGCCTCGTCATCCGTGCTCACCGCTTGTTTCTACACGGCGGGCCGTTCAGTTCGCGGCGAACTCCCCGAGCAGAGCCTTGCGCTGCTGCTCGCCGAGGCCGCGCAGGCGACGGCTGTCCGCGATCTTGAGCTTCTCCATGATCTGGGTGGCCCGGATCTTGCCGATGCCCGGCATCGCCTGGAGCACGGCCGAAACCTTCAGCTTGCCCACGACGTCGTCGGACTCGGCCCGCTCGAGGACGGTGGCGAGGGTGGTCTTGCCCTGCTTGAGCTGCTCCTTCAGCTCAGCGCGGGCCTTGCGGATCTCCGCGGCCTTCTCCAGCGCGGCAGCGCGCTGTTCGGGGGTCAGTGACGGGAGCGGCACCAGTTCTCCTCAGGTCCCTAGTACGGCGGGCGGAGCGCCCCACCGCATCTGTGAAACGTGGTGTCGCTGGCAACCAAAGGGGTCCGTGGTTCCCAGCGCGGGGAAAACTAGCGGTCAACGGAGATTTCGGCAACGTGGGCGCGCGATGATCAACGGAAAGTGACCGAGCCGTCAGTCAGCCTACGGCGTCCAGGGCGCTCCGGCACTCGGCCAGCGCCCGCTCGGCGGCGGCGCGCAGAGCGTCCGGGTCCGGTCCCGCGCCGAGCACCTCCCGCGAGTACGACGGGAGCACCGACGGCAGCGCCGCGCCGAAGACGGTGCGCAACCCGGCGGGCGTGCCGCCCTGCGCGCCCAGGCCCGGAGCGAGCAGCGGACCGTTCACCGAGCCGAGGTCGTGACCGGTCTCGCCGACCGTCGCGCCGACCACCAAACCGAAGCTTCCGAGCGGCTCCGCACCCCGGTTGAGCTGGGAAATCTCGTCGATCACGGTCTGCGCGACGGTGCGCCCGTCGGCCCCGACGGCACGCTGCACGGAGGCGCCCTCCGGGTTCGAGGTGAGGGCCAGGACGAAGACCCCGCCACCGTGCTCGGCTGCGGTGGAGAACATCGGCGCGAGTGAACCTACTCCCAGGTAGGGGCTCGCGGTCACCGCATCGACATACATCGGGCTGGATGGATCGAGGTACGCCGACGCGTACGCGGCCACCGTCGAGCCGATGTCGCCGCGCTTCACGTCAAGCAGAACGAGCGCTCCCAGATCTCGCAACTGTCGGATAGTTGACTCAAGCACCCCGACGCCGCGCGAGCCGAAGCGCTCGAAGAACGCCGACTGCGGCTTGACCACGGCCACCCGGTCCCCGATCGCCTCCACCACGGTGCGGCAGAACCGGTCGAGTCCGTCGACGTCGTCGGTCAGCCCCCAGTCGGCCAGCAACCCGGGGTGCGGATCGATCCCCACGCACAGCGGCCCTCGCTCCGCCACGGCCCGGTGCAGTCGGGCGCCGAACGTCTCCATCGCGTCTCTCCTCTCCCCGCGGCCCCGGGCCGCCTGGGCGTGTCCGGCGACGGCCTTCCCGTCGCGCCCTGTCGAACTCGGCCGGGCTCAGCCGGCCTTCACCGCCGCGGTCACCCCGGCCGCGATCCGTGCCACGTCCGCGGCGTCGCAGACGTACGGCGGCATGGTGTAGACGAGATCCCGGAACGGGCGCAGCCACACTCCCTGCGCCACCGCGGCGGCGGTCGCCCGGGGCAGGTCCACCTCGTGGTCGAGCTGCACCACCCCGATCGCGCCGAGCACCCGTACGTCGGCCACGCCGGGCGCGCCGCGCAACGGCGCCAGGCCGGCCCGCAGGCCCTCGGCGATCCCCGCCACCCGGCCGGCCCAGTCCCCGGCCCGCAGAAGCTCCAGGGAGGCGTTGGCGACCGCGCAGGCGAGCGGGTTGCCCATGAACGTCGGTCCGTGCGCCAGCACCCCGTCGGCGGAGATCGCCCGTGCCACCTCGGGCGTGCAGAGCGCCGCGGCCAGCGTCAGGTACCCGCCGGTGAGCGCCTTGCCGACGCAGAGCACGTCCGGGGCCACACCGGCGTGCTCGGCGGCGAACATCCTCCCGGTCCGGCCGAAGCCGGTGGCGATCTCGTCGAAGACCAGCAGGATGCCGTGCTTCCGGGTCACCTCGCGCAGCACACGCAGATAGTGCGGGTGGTGGAACCGCATCCCGCCGGCGCCCTGGACCACCGGCTCGACGATCACCGCGGCCAGCTCGTCGGCGTGCCGCTCCACGGCGTCCACCAGAGCCGCCTCGTACGCCGGGTCGGGCGGCGCGTCGAAGCCGGACGGCGGCGCCGGCGCGAACACCTGCCGGGGCAGCACGTCGCCCCAGAGGTGGTGCATGCCGCCCTCCGGGTCGCAGACGCTCATCGGGTGGAACGTGTCACCGTGGTAGCCGCCCCGCCAGGTGCCCAGCCGGCGGCGCTGCGGGCGTCCCCGCGCCCGCTGGTACTGCAGGCACATCTTCACCGCGACCTCGACGCTCACCGAGCCGGAGTCGGCCAGGAAGACGTGTTCCAGGCCGTCCGGGGTCAGCTCGACGAGCGTGCGCGCCAGGCGTACCGCCGGCTCGTGGGTGAGCCCGCCGAACATCACGTGGCTCATCCGCCCGAGCTGGCCGGTCACCGCGGCGTCGAGCGCCGGGTGCCGGTAGCCATGGATCGCCGCCCACCACGACGACATGCCGTCGACCAGCTCCCGCCCGTCCGCCAGCCGCAGCCGCACCCCTTGCGCGCTGTCCACGACGTACGGCGCGCCGGCGGAGGGCATCGCGGCGTACGGATGCCACACGTGCCGCCGGTCCGCGTCCAGAATCTCCTCAGGCGTCACGTCTCCTCCTTCACCCCTCCCCGCCGCCCCCTCTCTTCCCCCGCGATCTTGCGGTTGCTGCCCCTGCCGCGCCCGGAATGAGGGGGTGTGCCGGGGCCGCGAGTGCAAGATCGCGAGGAAGAGAGGGGTGGGTCAGGGGTGGGTGGTCCGGGTTATGGCTCTCGTCAGGGCGGGGCCGCGGTAGATGAAGCCGGTGTAGAGCTGGACCAGGGACGCGCCGGCGTCGAACATGCGCGTCGCGTCGTCCGGGTCGAGGATGCCGCCCACGCCGATCACCGGCAGCCGCCCGCCGGTCTCCCGGTGCACGAAGGCGACCATCTCCCGGGCCCGCACGGTGAGCGGCCGGCCGGACAGGCCGCCCGTCTCCGCGCCGCGCGCCCGGTCGGCCGGGGCCAGCCCGTCCCGGGCGAGCGTGGTGTTGGTGGCGATGACCCCGGCGGCGCCCCGGTCGAGGCAGACCTCCAGCAGCTCGGCCACGGCCGGCTCGGTGAGATCTGGGGCGATCTTCACCAGCACCGGCTTCTCCCCCACCAGCGCGGCCAGCAGCGCGTCCAGGTGGGACCGGTCCTGAAGCGAGCGCAGCCCCGGGGTGTTCGGTGAGGACACGTTCACGGCGAAGTAGTCACCGTGTCCCTTGAGCGCCCGGTAGGAGTCGAGATAGTCCTCGACCGCCTGGTCCAGCGGGGTCACCTTGGACTTGCCGAGCGAGATGCCCAGCGGTACGCCGAGCGGGCGCGGCAACGCCGCCAGCCGGTCGGCGAGGGCCGCCGCGCCCGCGTTGTTGAAGCCCATCCGGTTGATCACCGCTTCGCTGTCGCGCAGCCGGAACAGCCGGGGCCGGGGATTGCCCGGCTGGGCGTGCGCGGTCACGGTGCCGACCTCGACGAAGCCGAAGCCGAGCGCCGGCCAGGCGGGCAACGCGAGTCCGTTCTTGTCCATCCCGGCGGCCAGCCCGACCGGGTTGGGGAAGCGCACCCCGAACACGGTGCGCGGCGCGGACCGGAAGTACGCCCGTCGCAGCGCCGCGAGAACGGCCGGCTGCCGCGACACCGCCGCGAGCCGTTCCAGGGTCCACTCGTGCGCCCCCTCGGCGTCCCCGCCCGCGAGCGAGAACAGCCGGGGCCGCACCACCTTCTCGAAGATCACGCCCCGACCCCCCGCCCGCTCTCCCCGTTGATCATGAGGTTGACGGCGGATTTGGAGATCCACATCGCCGCCAACCTCATGATCGGCGCGGTCAGGCGCGGGGTCACTCGCCCGCCCGGAGGGCGGCGTGCAGGTCCTGCAGGGGGCGGACCTTCAGGTCGCCTCGGATTCGGGCCTCGATGCCCATGACCGCGGCTGCGGCGCCGGGGACCGTGGTGACGCAGGGGATGTCGACGCTCACCGCGGCGCTGCGGATCTCGTACCCGTCCGAGCGGGCGCTCGCGCCGGAGCCCTGCGGCGTGTTCACCACCAGCGCCACGTCCCCGCCGAGGATCAGCGAGACCGCGTCCGCACCCTCACCCGACTCGTAGTGCTTGCGGATCTGCTCGCAGGCGATGCCGTGCCGGCGCAGCACCTCGGCCGTGCCGGTGGTGGCCACGATCTCGAAGCCCAGGTCGGCCAGGCGCTTGATCGGGAAGATCATGCCGCGCTTGTCCCGGTTGGCGACCGAGACGAAGATCTTCCCGGCGGTGGGCAGCGAGCCGTACGCGGCAGCCTGCGACTTGGCGAACGCCTGCCCGAAGCCGGTGTCGATGCCCATCACCTCGCCGGTGGACTTCATCTCCGGGCCGAGCAGCACGTCGATGCCCTTGCCGGAGGGGGTGCGGAACCGCTTGAACGGCAGCACCGCCTCCTTGACCGCGATCGGCGCGTCGGCCGGCATGGTGCCGCCGTCGCCGGTGGGCGGCAGCATCCCCTCGGCGCGCAGCTGCGCGATGGTGGCGCCGAGCGCGATCCGGGCCGCCGCCTTGGCCAGCGGCACCGCCGTGGCCTTCGAGACGAACGGCACGGTACGGGAGGCGCGCGGGTTGGCCTCCAGCACGTAGAGCATGTCGCCCTGCAGCGCGTACTGGACGTTGAGCAGGCCGCGCACCCCGACGCCGCGGGCGATCTCCTCGGTGTAGCGGCGCACCTGGGCCAGGTGCGAGCCGGCCAGGGTGATCGGCGGCAGCGCGCAGGACGAGTCGCCGGAGTGGATGCCGGCCTCCTCGATGTGCTCCATCACGCCGCCCAGGTAGACGTCGCCGTCGGCGTCCACGAGCGCATCCACGTCGATCTCGATGGCGTCGTCCAGGAACCGGTCCACCAGCACCGGGCGGTCCGGCGAGATGGCGGTGGCCCGGCCGATGTAGTCGCGCAGCGTGGCGTCGTCGTACACGATCTCCATGCCGCGCCCGCCGAGCACGTACGAGGGACGGACCAGCACCGGGTACCCGATCTCGTCGGCGATCGCCTTCGCCTCGTCGTACGAGGTGGCCATGCCGTGCGCGGGCGCGCGCAGCCCGGCCCGGGACAGCACCGCGCCGAACGCGCCGCGCTCCTCGGCCAGGTGGATCGACTCCGGGGACGTCCCGACGATCGGCACCCCGGCGTTCTTGAGCCGCTGGGCCAGGCCGAGCGGCGTCTGCCCGCCGAGCTGGACGATCACCCCGATCACGCCGGGGCCGCCGGCGGCCTTGCCGGAGGAGTCCTCGGCGTGCCAGACCTCCAGCACGTCCTCGAACGTCAGCGGCTCGAAGTAGAGCCGGTCGGCGGTGTCGTAGTCGGTGGAGACGGTCTCCGGGTTGCAGTTGACCATCACCGTCTCGTAGTCCACGGCCCGGAGCGCCTGGACCGCGTGCACGCACGAGTAGTCGAACTCGATGCCCTGACCGATCCGGTTCGGCCCGGAGCCCAGGATCAGCACCTTCGGCCGCGCCGAGGGCGCCACCTCGGTCTCCGAGTCGTAGGTCGAGTAGTGGTACGGCGTGGTCGCCTCGAACTCGGCCGCGCAGGTGTCCACCGTCTTGTAGACCGGCCGTACGCCGAGCCGGTGGCGCAGCGTGCGGACGCCGTCCTCGGCGGCCAGCTCGGGACGCAGCGCGGCGAGCTGCCGGTCGGACAGGCCGGCGCGCTTGGCCCGGCGCAGCAGACCGGCGTCGAGCACCGGCGCGGCCACGATCTCGGCGCGCAGCTCGACCAGCGAGGCGATCTGGTCCAGGAACCACGGGTCCATGCCGCCGGACGCCTCGGACACCTCGGCGATCGACGCGCCCAGGCGCAGCGCCCGCTCGACGGTGTAGAGCCGGCCGTCGTGCGGCGTCCGCAGCGCCGCGAGGGTGTTCTCCAACGTGGCGCCGTCCGGGTCCGGAGTGGTCCAGAAACCCGACGCCTTGGTTTCCATCGAGCGCATCGCCTTGTTCAGCGCCTCGGTGAAGTTGCGGCCCAGGCTCATCGCCTCGCCCACCGACTTCATGGTGGTGGTCAGCTCCGGGTCGGCGCCGGGGAACTTCTCGAACGCGAACCGGGGGATCTTCACCACCACGTAGTCGAGCGTCGGCTCGAACGCGGCAGGCGTCTTGAGCGTGATGTCGTTCGGGATCTCGTCCAGCGTGTAGCCGATGGCCAGCTTCGCGGCGATCTTCGCGATCGGGAAGCCGGTGGCCTTCGACGCCAGCGCCGAGGAACGCGACACCCGGGGGTTCATCTCGATCACGACGATCCGGCCGTCGGCCGGGTTGACCGCGAACTGGATGTTGCAGCCGCCGGTGTCCACCCCGACCTCGCGCAGCACCGCGATGCCGAGGTCACGCAGCCGCTGGTACTCCCGGTCGGTGAGCGTCATCGACGGCGCGACGGTGACGCTGTCGCCGGTGTGCACGCCCATCGGGTCGACGTTCTCGATCGAGCAGACCACCACCACGTTGTCGTGGCGGTCGCGCATCAGTTCGAGCTCGTACTCCTTCCAGCCGAGCACGCTCTCCTCGATGAGCACCTCGTGCACCGGGCTGGCCGCGAGGCCCGAACCGGCGATGCGCTCCAGGTCCTCGTCGGTGTGCGCCATGCCGGAACCGAGGCCGCCCATGGTGAACGACGGCCGGATGACCACCGGCAGGCCCAGTTCGGCGACCGTCTCGCGGACCGCGTCCATCGAGTGGCAGACCCGCGAGCGCGGCACCAGCGCGGACGGATCGTCCAGGCCCAGCCGTACGCCGGCCTTCGCGACGATCTCCTTGAACAGCTGCCGGTCCTCGCCCCGGTTGATCGCCTCGATGTTCGCGCCGATCAGCTCGACGCCGTACTTCTCCAGCACGCCCGCCTCGTGCAGCGCGACGGCGGTGTTCAGCGCGGTCTGCCCGCCGAGCGTCGGCAGCAGCGCGTCGGGGCGCTCCTTGGCGATGACCAGCTCGACGAACTCCGGGGTGATCGGCTCGACGTACGTGGCGTCGGCGAACTCCGGGTCCGTCATGATCGTCGCCGGGTTGGAGTTGACCAGGCTGACCCGGATCCCCTCGCTGCGCAGCACCCGGCAGGCCTGGGTGCCGGAGTAGTCGAACTCGCAGGCCTGTCCGATCACGATCGGCCCGGAGCCGATCACCAGGACGTGCTTGAGGTCGGTCCGCTTAGGCATTCTTGCGCCCCTCGATCAGCTCTGCGAAACGGTCGAAGAGGTAGTCCGCGTCGTGCGGGCCGGCCGCCGCCTCCGGGTGGTACTGGACGGTGAAAGCGGGGATGTCGACGCCCCGCAGCCCCTCGACCACGTTGTCATTGAGGCAGACGTGTGACACCTGGACACCGCCGAACTCGGTCTGGATCACCTGATCCGGCACCACCGCGCCGTCCCCGGCGCCCGGCACCTGCACCGCGAAGCCGTGGTTGTGGCTGGTCACCTCGACCTTGCCGGTGGCCCGGTCGAGCACCGGCTGGTTGATGCCGCGGTGGCCGTACCCCAGCTTGTAGGTGCCGAAGCCGAGCGCCCGGCCGAGGATCTGGCTGCCGAAGCAGATGCCGAACAGCGGGATCCGCCGGGCCAGCACCTCCCGGGCCAGCGCCACCGGACCGTCGGCGGTCGCCGGGTCGCCCGGGCCGGGCGAGAAGAAGACCGCGTCCGCGCCGGTGGCGAGCAGGTCCTCGATCGTCGACCCGGCGGGCAGCACGTGGGTGGTGACGCCGCGGGCGGCGAGCCGGCGCGGCACGTTGCGCTTGATGCCCAGGTCCACCGCGGCCACCGTGAACCGGCGCTCGCCCTCCGCCTCGACCACGTACGGCTTGGCGGTGGTCACCTCGTCGGACAGGTTCGCGCCGACCATCTGCGGCGAACGGCGCACCCGCTCCAGCAGCGCGGCCGGGTCGTCCTCGACGCTGGAGATGCCGACCCGCATCGCGCCGCGCTCGCGCAGGTGCCGGGTCAGCGCCCGGGTGTCCACCCCGCTGATGCCGACGACGCCCTCGGCGGCGAGCCGGTCCTCCAGCCCGCCGTCGGCGCGCCAGTTGGAGCTGATCCGGGCCGGGTCACGCACCACGTACCCGGCTACCCAGATCCGGTCGGACTCGTCGTCCTCACCGTTGACGCCGGTGTTGCCGATGTGCGGCGCGGTCTGCACCACCACCTGCCGGTGGTACGAGGGGTCGGTGAGCGTCTCCTGGTAGCCGGTCATGCCGGTGTTGAAGACCGCCTCGCCGAAGGTCTCCCCGACGCTGCCGTACGCCTCGCCGTGGAACGTGCGCCCGTCCTCGAGGACGAGAATCGCAGGACGTCTCTTCACTTAACTGCCTTTCCGTCCAGGACCGTCGGCTCGCCGCGCAGGAAGGTCGCCACGATGCGACCCGGCAGCGTCATGCGGGCGTACGGGGTGTTACGACTACGGCTGGCCAGCTCCGCCGGTTCGATGACGCGGCGGGCGGCGGGGTCGACAAGGGTCAGGTTGGCCGGCACGCCGGGCGCCGGGTCGACGCCGTGCCCGGTCAGCCCGGCGATGCGGGCCGGCGTGCGGGACATCCGCTCGGCGATCAGGTCCCAGCGGGGGCCGAACACGTCGAGCGCGATGGACAGGGCGGTCTCCAGGCCGAGCATGCCCGGCCGGGCGTACGCCCACTCGCACTCCTTGTCCTCCACGGCGTGCGGGGCGTGGTCGGTGGCGATGATGTCGATCACGCCCTCGGCCAGCGCCTCCCGCAGCGCGGCGATGTCCGCGGCGGTGCGCAGCGGCGGGTTGACCTTGAAGACCGGGTCGTAGCTCTCCGCCTTGGCGTCGGTCAGCAGCAGGTGGTGCGGCGTCACCTCGGCGGTGACCCGTACCCCGCGCGCCTTGGCCTGGCGCAGCACCTCGACGCTGCCGGCGGTGGAGACGTGGCAGACGTGCAGGCGGCTGCCGACGTGCTCGGCCAGCAGCACGTCCCGGGCGATGATCGCCTCCTCGGCGACGGCCGGCCAGCCGGTCAGGCCGAGGCGGGTGGACACCTCGCCCTCGTGCATCTGCGCGCCCTCGGTGAGCCGGGGCTCCTCGGCGTGCTGGGCGATCACGCCGTCGAACGCCTTGACGTACTCCAGGGCCCGGCGCATCAGCCGCGGGTCGGCCACGCAGTGCCCGTCGTCGGAGAAGATCCGCACCCCGGCGGCGGAGTCGGCCATCGCGCCCAGCTCGGCCAGGCGCTCGCCGGCCAGCCCGACGGTGACCGCGCCGATCGGCTGCACGTCGACCAGGCCGGCCTCCCGGCCGAGCCGCCACACCTGCTCGACCACGCCGGCGGTGTCGGCGACCGGCGAGGTGTTCGCCATCGCGCACACCGCGGTGTAGCCGCCGAGCGCCGCGGCCCGGGAACCGGACTCGACGGTCTCGGCGTCCTCTCGGCCGGGCTCGCGCAGGTGGGTGTGCAGGTCGACCAGGCCGGGCAGCGCGACCAGGCCGGTCGCGTCGACGACCGTGGCGTCGCCGGCGGCGAGGCCGTCGCCGACGGCGGCCACCACGCCGTCGCGGATGAGCAGGTCGGTCGGCTCGCCGCCGACCACACTGACGTTAGTGATGAGGTACGCGGTCACCGGTTGTTCCCTCCGAGCAGCAGGTAGAGCACGGCCATCCGCACGGAGACCCCGTTGGCGACCTGTTCGACGATGGTGGAGCGGGGCGAGTCGGCCACCTCGGGCGTGATCTCCATGCCCCGGTTCATCGGCCCGGGGTGCATGACGATCGCGTGCTCGGGCAGCCGGCGCATGCGCGGCCCGTCGAGCCCGTAGCGGCGGGCGTACTCGCGGGCCGACGGGAAGTAGGAGTCACCCATCCGTTCGCGCTGCACCCGCAGCATCATCACCACGTCCACATCTGGGAGAACGGCGTCGAGGTCGTAACAGACGTCGGTGCCGGGGGCCAGGGCGGCGGCGATGTCGACCGGGATGAGCGTGGGCGGGCCGATCAGGGTGACCTTCGCGCCGAGCGTGGACAGCAGCAGCACGTTGGAGCGGGCCACCCGGGAGTGCAGCACGTCGCCGACGATCGCCACGTGCAGGCCGTCGAGCCGGCCCAGCCGGGACCGCATCGTGTACGCGTCGAGCAGCGCCTGGGTGGGGTGCTCGTGGGTGCCGTCACCGGCGTTGACCACCGACCCGTCGACCCACTCGGCCAGCCGGTGCGGCGCGCCCGAGGCGGGGTGCCGGACGACCACCGCGTCCGCGCCCATCGCCTGGAGCGTCAGCGCCGTGTCCTTCAGGCTCTCCCCCTTGGCCACGCTGGAACCCTTGGCAGAGAAGTTGATCACGTCGGCGCTGAGCCGCTTGGCGGCCGCCTCGAACGAGATCCGGGTCCGGGTGGAGTCCTCGTAGAAGAGGTTGACCACGGTGCGCCCGCGCAGCGCGGGCAGCTTCTTGACCTCGCGCCCGGCCACCGTCGCCATCTCCGCGGCGGTGTCCAGGACCAGGGTGGCGGTGGCGGCGTCCAGGTCGGCGCCGGAGAGCAGGTGCCGGATCATGCGGGAGAGCCTCCGTACAGCCGTACCTCGTCGGCGCCGTCGGTCTCGGCGAGGGTGACCTTCACGTTCTCGGCCAGCGCGGTGGGGATGTTCTTGCCGACGTAGTCGGCGCGGATCGGGAGCTGACGGTGACCGCGGTCGACCAGGACGGCGAGTTGCACCGAGGCCGGGCGGCCGACGTCGCTGAGCGCGTCGAGCGCGGCCCGCACGGTGCGGCCGGAGAACAGCACGTCGTCGACGAGGATCACCCGCTTGCCGTCGATCCCGCCGGACGGCAGGTCGGTCGGGCCGACCGCGCGGGTGGCGTGCCGGCGCAGGTCGTCGCGGTAGAGCGTGATGTCGAGCACGCCGACCGGGACGGTGACGTCCTCGAACGTGCTGATCCGGTCCGCGAGGCGGCGGGACAGCGGCACACCGCGGGTGGGGATGCCGAGCAGCACGGTGTCGGCGGCGCCCTGGGTCTTCTCCAGGATCTGGTGGGCGATGCGGTCGACCACCCGCGACACGTCCGCAGCGGCGAGGATCACCTTCACCGAGGGTTGTCGCGGCGGTGACGAATGGGCAGCCGGTGGGTAGGCCACGGCGGACCTCCTTCCCCGCCTCACGGGACGGGTCGTTAAAGGACGTCTGGGTCGGCTCCGGGGGCCCGCGCGGGGCCCGGACCGGGGCTTCACGCCACGTTACCAGCGGTCACCGGGCCGCCCGCCGCCGGTACTGACCTGCTGGTCAGCCCGGAGAAATGGGGACAAGCCACACGAGCGTCCTAGACGTCGTGGACAGCAACACTTGACCGCGTGTCGCAATCCCCGTACCGTCACGCTCCGTAGCGATAGCTGGGAGAACCCCGAGCAGCACTGGGAGTGTCCGAATGCCCTCTGAATACGCCAAGTCGCTGGGCGCCCGCCTGCGCTCCATCCGCCAGCAGCAGGGCCTGTCCCTGCAGGGGGTGGAGGAGAAGTCGAACGGGCGGTGGAAGGCCGTGGTGGTCGGCTCGTACGAGCGCGGCGACCGCGCCGTCACCGTGTCCCGCCTGGCGGAACTGGCCGACTTCTACCGCGTTCCCGTCTCGGAGCTGCTGCCCGACGGCAGCGGGGTGCGTCACGAGCCCACCAGCAAGATCGTGCTGGACCTGGAGCGGCTCTACGACGAGGCCTCCGAGGACCTGGCCTACGTCGCCCGCTACGCGCGCGCCATCCAGCAGCAGCGCGGCGACTACAACGGCCGGGTGCTCTCCATCCGCGCCGACGACCTGCGCGCCCTCGCGATCGTCTACGACGCCTCACCGTCGGGGCTGATCGAGCGGCTGACCGAGCACGGCGTGCTGGTCGCCGACCCGCGGGCGTTCTTCGCGTCCTGACATCACGTACGAGAAGGGCCCGTGCCGGACGGCACGGGCCCTTTCGTCGTCGGAGCGTGGGGCTCAGCGGGAGGCGTACTCGGCGATCCGGCCGAGGATGCCGTTGAGGAACCGGGGCGAGTCGTCCGTCGACATCTGCCGGGCCAGCTCCACCGCCTCGCTGATCGCCACCGCGTCGTCGATCTCGTCGACGTAGAGCAGCTCGTACACGGCGATCCGGGCCAGGTTGCGGTCGACCACCGGCATCCGGTCCAGCGTCCACCCCTCGGCGTAGCTGGCGATCGTCTCGTCGATCCGGTCGAGGTGCGCCGCCACGCCCTCGACCAGCCCGACCGCGTAGCCGAGGTGGTCGGGGCGCGGCTGCTCGATCCGCTCCAGGTAGCCGGCGAGCACCTCGACCGGCGGGCGGTCCCGCAGGTCGGCCTCGAAGAGCACGTCCAGCGCCCGCTTGCGCGCCTTGCGACGCGCGGGCATCTGCTGCTTGGGACCCTCGGCCATCAGGCTCGGCCGAGGTAACGGCCGTCGCGGGTGTCGACCTTGATCTTCTCACCGGTGGTGATGAACAGCGGCACCTGCACTGTGGCGCCGGTCTCGACGGTGGCCGGCTTGTTGCCGCCGGTCGACCGGTCGCCCTGCAGGCCCGGCTCGGTGTAGGTGACCTCGAGCACGACCGAGGTCGGCAGCTCGATGTACAGCGGCACGCTCTCGTGGGTGGCGACGGTCGCCTCGGCCTCGGGGAGGAGGTAGTTGGCGGCCTCGCCGACGGTGCCGCCGGGGACGGTGATCTGGTCGAACGTCTCCAGATCCATGAAGACGTAGTCCTCGCCGTCGGCGTACAGGTACTGCATGGTGCGCTTGTCCACGGTCGCGGTCTCGACCTTGGTGCCCGCGTTGAAGGTCTTGTCGACCACCTTGCCGGACAGCACGTTCTTCAGCGTGGTGCGCACGAAGGCACCACCCTTACCGGGCTTGACGTGCTGGAACTCGACGACGGCCCACAGCTCGCCGTCCAGGTTGAGTACCAGGCCGTTCTTCAGGTCGTTGGTGGTGGCCATTTCCTGCCTTGATCATCAATTGGCGGACAGACCGTCCAAGTCTACTCGCCCTGTCGAATCGGACTCGCACGCTGAGCCAGATGCTGCAGCGCCAGCCGGTAGCCGTCCACGCCCAGCCCGCAGATCACCCCGGTCGCCACCGCCGAGACCACCGAGTGGCGCCGGAACTCCTCCCGGGCGTGGATGTTGGAGATGTGCACCTCGACCAGCGGGCCGCGCAGCATGGCGCAGGCGTCCCGCACCGCTACCGAGTAGTGCGTCCAGGCCGCCGGGTTGAGCACCACCGCCGCCTCCTCGTCGGCCGCCGCGTGCAGCCAGGCCAGCATCTCGTGCTCGGCGTCGGTCTGCCGGACCACCACGTCCAGCCCCAGCTCCCGGCCGTGCCGCTCGCAGTCGGCCACCAGCTGGGCGTAGCTGGTCACCCCGTACACGTCGACCTGGCGGGTGCCGAGCCGGCCCAGGTTCGGCCCGTTGAGCACGTACACCCTCATGAGCTGATCTCCGCGTACGCGGCGGCGAGCAGGTCGTCCGGCGGCGCCTCCAGGATCGCCGGGCGGGCGATCCCGTCGAGCACCACGAACCGCAGCCGGCTGCCCCGGGCCTTCTTGTCCACCCGCATCGCGGCCAGCAGTTCCGGCCAGGCGTCGGCCCGGTAGCCGGTGGGCAGGTCGAGCGCGGTCAGCACCCGGCGGTGCCGCTCGGCGTCGGCCGCGTCGAGCCGGCCGGCGAGCCGCGCGAGAGTGGCCGCGTAGACCAGGCCGACCGACACCGCGTGACCGTGCCGCCAGCGGTACCCCTCCACCTTCTCGATCGCGTGGGCGAGGGTGTGCCCGTAGTTGAGCACCTCGCGTACCCCGGATTCGCGCAGGTCCCCGGCGACCACGTCGGCCTTCACGCGGACCGCGCGCTCGACCAGTTCCCGCAGCACCGGCCCGGCCGGGTCGAGCGCGGCGGCCGGGTCCCGCTCGACCAGGTCGAGGATCACCGGGTCGGCGATGAACCCGCACTTGACCACCTCGGCCATGCCGGCGGCCAGGTCGGCCGGGGGCAGGCTGTCCAGCGTCGCCAGGTCGGCCAGCACGCCGGCCGGCGGGTGGAACGCGCCGACCAGGTTCTTGCCGGCGGCGGTGTTGATGCCGGTCTTGCCGCCCACCGCGGCGTCGACCATGCCGAGCAGCGACGTGGCGACCGGCACCCAGCGCACGCCGCGCAGCCAGGTCGCGGCGACGAAACCGGCCAGGTCGGTGACCGCGCCGCCGCCCACCCCGACCACCGCGTCGGTACGGGTGAACCCGGCGTCGCCGAGCCGCTCCCAGCAGGCCGCCGCCACGTCGACGTGCTTGCCCGCCTCGGCGTCCGGCACCTCGATCAGCAGCGGCGTCACGCCGCCCTCGCGGACCGCGTCGGCGAGCCGGTCGGCGAGCGCCTTGAGCGGCGGCGCGTGCAGGAAGGCCACCCGCTCGGCGCCCGCCAGCAGCACCGGCGGCGGGTCCAGCAGGTCACGTCCCACCAGCACGTCGTACGGCCGCTCGCCGCCGACCGGGATCCGGGTCACCTCGTCCATCGCGGGCAGCCTAGTCCAGCGCGCCGCCCCCGCGCGGCCGTTGTCCACTGGCTGGGTGTTTGTCCGGCCACATCGCGGGTAGGGCGGCCGGAATGAGTGAGACGACGGCACACGCGACCCGACCGGAGTCCGCGACGAGCATCCGGCTGCCCGCCACGATCCTCGGCGTCGGGCTCGGCGGCTTCGTCGACGGCATCGTCCTGCACCAGGTCCTGCAGTGGCACCACATGCTCAGCAGCACCGGCAGCGACCGGATCGGCGTGCGCGAGTACCCGGTGGACACCGTGCCCGGCTTGCAGATGAACACGCTCTGGGACGGCCTGTTCCACGTGGTCACCTGGGTGGCGGTGCTGACCGGCCTGGCCCTGCTCTACTCCCGGGTCACACACTCGCGGGGCCGGCTGTGGCGCTCGCCGATGCTGTGGGGCTGGGCGCTGATCGGCTGGGGCCTGTTCAACCTGGTCGAGGGCGTCGTCGACCACCACCTGCTCGGCATCCACCACGTCCGCGGCGGCCCGAACCAGCTCTGGTGGGACCTCGGGTTCCTCGCGCTCGGCGTGGTGCTGATCGCAGTCGGCTGGACGATCCAGCGCCGGGCCCGCGCGGTGGACCTCTGCGCGCCGGAGCGCCGGTGAGCCTGGCTCACGCCGGGCACGCCGACGGCGGCTTCCCGGCGATCGCGCTGATCCCGGCGGCGCTGTTCTGGGCGTACCTGGCCGCCGCGCTGCGGCTGCGGGACCCGGGCGGGCCCGGCTGGCCGCACGCCCGGACGGCGAGCTTCGGGCTGGGCGCGCTGCTGCTGGCAGGCGGGCTGGCGTGGCCGGCCGGCGACTTCGTCGGGCACATGTGGCAGCACCTGCTGATCGGCATGCTCGCGCCGCTGGCGCTGGTGCTCGGCGCCCCGGTCACGCTGCTGCTGCGCACGCTGGACCGGCGTACCGGCCGGGCCCTGGTCCATCTGCTGCGGCATCCGACAGCACGGGTGCTCGGCCACCCGGTGACCGGCCTGCTGCTCACCGCGGGCGGGCTGTGGCTGCTCTACCTCACCCCGCTGTACCGGGCCACGCTGGACAGCCCGGCCCTGCACACGCTGGTGAACGTGCACTTCCTGCTCAGCGGCTGCCTGTTCGCCTGGTCGATCGCCGGTCCCGACCCGGGCCCGCACCGCCCGCGCGTACCGGTGCGGCTGGTGGTGATCGGGTTCGGGGTGGCCGCGCACGCCACCATCGCCCAGCTGCTCTACGCCGGGCTGTTCGTGGACGTGCCGGCGACCGCCGCCGAGCTGCGGGCCGGGGCCACGCTCATGTACTACCTGGGTGACCTGGCCGAGATCGCGCTGGCGCTGGCGCTGCTCGCCACCTGGCGACCGGAGCGGAGCCCTCGCCGCAGGGCGGCCGGGGCCGTTGCGGCAAATGCCTGACCGGCCCGTCCCGACACGTTTCCCACGCACCCATGGCGTTCCACCCACCGACGCCATCGACGCCGACTGGAACGCCACGGGTGCCATAACGCTCGGGAGACACCCACGGCGTTCCACCCACCAACGTCATCCACGCCGGGTGGAACGTCATGGGTGCCACGACACCCCGGAGACACCCACCGCGTTCCACCGAGGGCGGGAGCCGGGCGCGGCAGTGCGGGTGTCAGGGCTTGAGCAGCGCGGCGATCTCCGCGGCCAACTCCTCCGGCGTACGCCCGTCCGTCACCACGGTCGCGGTTGCCACCTCGGCGTAGAGCGGGCGGCGCTGGTCCATCAGGTGCTTGAGCGTGGCGCGCGGGTTCAGCGCGAGCAACGGACGCCCGGCGCCCAGACCGACCCGCTTGACCGCGTCGGGCAGCTCCACCGACAGGTGAACCACCGTGTGACCGATCAGCGCAGCCCGGTTCTCCTCGGCCAGGACCGCGCCGCCGCCGATCGCGAGCACGCCCGCGTGCGACGCGAGCGCCGCCGCCACGGCGGCCCGTTCGAGGGTACGGAAGTGCTCCTCCCCCTCGTCCACGAAGATCTCCGGAATGGGCTTGCCGGCGAGGTTCTCGATGTCGGCGTCGGTGTCCCGGAAGTCGACGCCGAGCGCCTCGGCCAGCGCCGTGCCGACAGTGGTCTTGCCGGCACCGGGCGCACCGACCAGCACGCAGATCGGCCGGGTGCTCATCGTTGCCACCTCTCGTTCGCGACTGCGGGACTCCGCTGCGCTGCGTTCCTCGCGCTCACCGGATCACCAAGCTGTCGAGGTAACCGGTCAGGTTGCGGCGCATCTCGGCGACCGAGTCGCCGCCGAACTTCTCCACCGCCGCCTCGGCCAGCACCAGCGCGACCATCGCCTCGGCCACCACCGCAGCCGCCGGCACCGCGCACACGTCGGAGCGCTGGTTGATCGCGGTGGCCGGCTCGCCCGTGGTCACGTCGATCGTGGCCAGGGCCCGGTTCAGCGACGAGATGGGCTTCATGGCCGCCTTCACCCGCAGCGGCTCACCGGTGGTGATGCCACCCTCCAGGCCACCGGCCCGGTCGGTGATCCGCCGCACGCCGGTGGCGGTGGGCACGATCTCGTCGTGCGCCTCCGAGCCGCGCGAGCGGGCCTGCTGCCAGCCGTCGCCGATCTCCACGCCCTTGATCGCCTGGATCGACATGAGCGCGGTGGCGAGGCGCGCGTCGAGCTTGCGGTCCCACTGCACGTGGCTGCCCAGGCCCGGCGGCACCCCGTACGCGAGCACCTCGACCACGCCACCGAGCGTGTCGGCGGCCTTCTTCGCGGCGTCGACCTCGGCGACCATCCGGGCGCTGGCCTCGGCGTCGAGGCAGCGCAGCGGGTCGGCGTCGATGCGGGCGGCGTCCTCCGGGGTGGGCCGCAGGCCCGGCTTGACCGCCACCGGGCCCAGCTCGACCACGTGGGAGACGATCTCGACGCCGAGCGCCTGACGCACCAGCGCCTTGGCAACGGTGCCCACCGCGACCCGGGCGGCGGTCTCCCGGGCGCTGGCGCGCTCCAGGATCGGCCGGGCGTCGGTGTGCCCGTACTTCTGCATGCCGGCCAGGTCGGCGTGACCCGGGCGGGGACGGGTCAGCGGCGCGTTGCGGGCCTGGCTCGCCAGCTCCTCCGGGTCGACCGGGTCGGCGGCCATCACGGTGCGCCACTTGGGCCACTCGGAGTTGCCGACCCGGATCGCGACCGGGCTGCCGAGCGTCACGCCGTGCCGGAGCCCGCCGATGATCTCGACCTCGTCCTGCTCGAACGACATCCGGGCACCCCGGCCGTAGCCGAGCCGGCGCCGGGCCAGCTCGCCGGAGATCTCCCCGGTGGTCACCTCGATGCCGGCGGGTACGCCCTCCAGCATCGCGACGAGGGCGGGTCCGTGCGATTCACCTGCAGTCAGCCAGCGCAACACGACGGTCAGTGTGTCACGCCCGGTGGTCACCGGCGTACGCCGCCCGCCGCATCCCGCCCACCGGACAGGCCGCCTCCGCGCCGATCTGCCGCCTCGTGGGGCGAGGCGTTAACAAGGGCCCTTCCTCTACCGGAGGAGTTAATAAGGGGCCCTTCCTTACACCGGCAGGGCAGCGCGCATCGCGGCGCGTGGGGCGGTGACGCCGGTGAAGTGCTCGAACTGGCCGTACGCCTGGGCAAGCAGCAGGTCCAGCCCGGAGACCACCCGGCACCCGGCTGTCAGCGCCGCCGCCGCGAGCGGCGTGGGCCACGGATCGTAGACGACGTCGAAGAAGACCGACTCCGGTCGCCAGTCGAAGTTGTCGGCGAGCGGGTCGGCCACGCCCTTCGGCACCGTGGAGATCACCAGGTCGGCGCGGGCGTGCGCGGGCGCGCCGTCCCACTCGGCCCCGGCCAGCGGCACGCCGGCCGCCGCCGCGACCGGGCGCAGCTCGTCGACCGCCTCCGGGCGGCGGGCCACCACAGTCACCTCGGCCGCCCCGATCCGGGCTGCCGCCGCGATGGCCGCCCGGGCGGTGCCACCGGCGCCGAGCACGGTGACGACCGCCCCGGCGACGCAGCCCGCGCCGGTGAGCACCTCGACCATGCCGGTGACGTCGGTGTTGTCCGCGTACCAGGTGCCGTCGGCGCGTCGTACCAGCGTGTTGGCGGCGCCGACGGCGGCGGCGGCCGGTGAGACCTCGTCGGCCAGCGCGAGCGCCGCCTCCTTGCCCGGCATGGTCACCGACAGCCCGGCCCATTCCGGGCCGAGGCCCGCGACCAGGCCGGGCAGGTCGTCGGCGCCGGCTTCGATCTGGGTGTACGACCAGCCGCTCAGCCCGGCCGCCGCGTACCCGGCGGTGTGGATCACCGGGGAGAGCGAGTGGGCGATCGGCTTGCCGACCACCGCGGCGCGGCGGGGATCGGCCATCAGATGATCCCGGCCTCGCGCGCCTTCTGCTCGTTGCGTTGGTGCTCGGCGTAGGTCTCGGCGAACGCGGAGCGCCCGTCCTTGCTGATCGCCACGAAGAAGAGCCACTTGCCCGGCGGCGGGCTGAGCGCGCCCTGCAGGGCGTCCTTGCCCGGGTTGTTGATCGGGGTGGGGATCAGGCCGCGCAGCTTGCGGTTGTACGGGTTCTTCGGGTCGTCCAGCTCGGCGGCGGTCATGTCCTTCGACGCCTTGGTCGGCCGCCCGGTCAACTCCAGGTAGTAGTTGACGGTGACGTCCATCTCCAGACAGCCGCAGTCGAAGTTGCCCTTGTAGACCCGGTTGTAGGCGACCTGAGCGACCTTGCCCAGGTCGACCTTGTTGCCGGCCTCGGCCTGCGCGAGCGAGGCGACGATCAGCGCCTCGTACGGGGTGATGCCACCGCGGTCCTGCTGCACCTTCTCGGCGTACTGCATGTTCGAGGTGACGGTGAGGAAGTTGTTCACCATCAGCTTGAGCACCGTCTCGGCGGTGGCCTTCGGCGGGATCTCGTAGGTGTCGGGGAACAGGAAGCCCTCGATCGACGGCTTGACCTTCTTGCCGTCGGAGCGCTTGAACCACCAGTCCGGTACGCCGAGCGCCTCCGGATCCTTCGCCGCCGCCTCGAAGTCCTTGACCGGGATGTCGGTCTTCTCGGAGAGCCGCTTGTAGACCGTCTTCGCGGTGAGCCCCTCGGGAATGGTGATCCCGTTCACGATCCGGTTCTTCAGGTCCAGCATGGCCGCGACCGCCGCGTCGCCGCTCATCTGCTTGCGCAGCTTGTACGTGCCGGGCTGGATGTTCTTGCTGCGCGAGTTCTCCTCGGCGGCCTCGATGAACGCCTTGGTGCTCTTCACCACGTCGGCGGCGACCAGCGCGTCGGCCATGTCGGCGAGCAGCGCGCCCTGCTTGATCTCGACTGTCACCTCGCCGGTGCCGGAGCCGTCGTAGTCGGGGGTGACGAAGTAGTTCTGGACCCGGTCGAAGCCGTAGAACGCGCCGCCGCCGATGCCGCCCAGCAGGATCAGCGCGAGCGCGAGGGCGAGCAGGGTCTTGCCCCGGCCGCCGCCGGACTTGCCCTGCCGCCGGCGTACCGCGCCGCGCCGGTGCCGGCCCTTCTCCCCCCTGTCCTGCTCGTCGAAGCCCAGATCAAGGTCGTCGATCATTGCGTCCGCCTCCGCTGTGCGTCCAGCCAGCTCTGCAGAATCTCCACCGCGGCGGCCTGGTCGACCACCGCCCGTTGGCGCTTTCCCCGGACGCCCCGTTCGGCCAGCCTACGACTCGCGACGACGGTAGACATCCTCTCGTCCGTCAGCGTCACCGGAATCGGCCTTATTACATCAGCCAATCGGCTGGCATAGGCTGATACGTTCACCGCCGCGGGGCCGTGCTTTCCGGCGAGGTTGACCGGCAGGCCGACCACGATCCCCACCGCCTCGTGCTCGGCGGCGAGCCGGACCAGCTCGGCCATGTCCGCGGGCACCGCGTCCGGTTCGGCGGTCAGGTCGCGGGCCAGCGTCACCAGGGGTGTGGCGAGGATGCCGTGCGGATCACAGCGGGCCACACCCACCCGGACCTGGCCGACGTCGACGCCCAGCCGGACGCCACGGGACAGCTCGGCCACTATCGGACACCTCCCCGCCGGTACGGGCCAGGGCGGACCGGGTGGTCCGCCCTGGCGTCGATCGGTGCGCTCATGCCGTATCGCCAGGCATGCGCTCACGGCCCTCGCTCCGCTCGGTGCATTCGCTCATGCCGTGCCAGCCGGGCATGCGCTCACGGCCCTCGCTCCGCTCGGTGCGTTCACTCATGCCGTACCGGCGACCGCCTGCTCGACGGTGACCAGCAGGTTCGGCGCCTCCGCCGCGGGCAGGCCGCCGCCCTGGGCCAGGTCGTCGCTGCCGCCGCCCCGGCCGGAGAACGCCGCCTTCACGAGGTCCTTCGCGCTCAGGCTCCGCCCCCGGGCGGCCTGGTTGACGGCCACCACCAGGGACGCCTTGCCGTTGGCCCGGGCCGCCACCGCGACCACCGCCGGGCGGGCCGGGTCGATCCGGCCCCGGATCTCCTGGGCGAGGGTCCGCACGTCGTTCGCAGCCGCGCCCTCCGGCGCCTCGGTGCCGACGTACGCGACGCCGCGCACGTCCTTGGCCTGCGCGGCCAGGGCGCCGGCCCCGCCGAGCACGAGCTGGGCGCGCAGCTTCTCCAGTTCCTTCTCCGCGTCGCGAAGCTGGGTGACGGTCTGCTCCACCCGGTCGGCGACCTGCTCCCCCGGCACCCGGAACAGCTCGGCCAGCCGGGACACCAGCAGGTGCTCGCGGGCCAGGAAGCCGAACGCGTCCATGCCGACGAGCGCCTCGATCCGGCGTACCCCGGAACCCACCGACGCCTCGGAGAGGATCTTCACCAGGCCGAGCTGGGCGGAGCGGGCCACGTGCGTACCGCCGCACAGCTCCCGGGCGTAGTCGCCGACCTCGACGACCCGGACCCGCTCGCCGTACTTCTCGCCGAACAGGGCCATCGCCCCGATCCGGCGCGCCTCCTCCTGGCTGGTGACGAACGCGTGCACCTCCAGGTCGGCCAGCAGCACCTCGTTGACCTGCTGCTCCACGTCGTGCAGCACGCTCGGCGCCACACCCGTCGGGGTGTTGAAGTCGAACCGCAGCCGGCCCGGCGCGTTCAGCGAACCCGCCTGGGTGGCCGACTCGCCGAGGAAGTTGCGCATCGTCTGGTGCACCAGGTGCGTCGCGGTGTGCGAGCGGGAGATCGCCCGGCGGCGGGACACGTCGATCTCGGCGTACCCGGTCTCCCCGGAGCGCACCTCGCCGCGCACCACCTTGGCCCGGTGCACGATCAGGCCGGGCACCGGCTGCTGCACGTCGAAGACCTCGACCTGGCCGCCGCCGACGGTGATGAGCCCCTGGTCGGGCTGCTGCCCGCCGCCCTCGGCGTAGAACGGGGTGGTGTCGAGCACCAGCTCGATCGTGTCGCCCTCGACCGCGGCGGAGATCGCGGCGCCGCCGGACAGCAGCGCGCGCACCCGCGACTCGCGGCTCAGCTCGGTGTAGCCGGTGAACTCCACCGGCCCGCCGCCGTCGAGCACCGACCGGTACGCCGACACGTCGGTGTGCCCGGTCTTGCGCGCCTGCGCGTCGGCCTTGGCCCGGCTGCGCTGGTCGGCCATCAGCCGGCGGAAGCCCTCCGCGTCGACCTGCAGCCCCTGCTCGGCCGCGATCTCCAGGGTCAGGTCGATCGGGAAGCCGTACGTGTCGTGCAGCTGGAACGCCTTGTCACCGGAGAGCGCCGCCTTGCCGGCCGACTTGGTCTCCGCGATCGCGGTGTCCAGGATCGTGGTGCCGGCGCGCAGCGTGGCCAGGAACGCGTCCTCCTCGGCGTACGCGTACTGGGAGATCCGGCCGAAGTCCTCGGCCAGCTCCGGGTACGACGGCGCCATGCAGTCGCGCGCCACCGGCAGCAGCTCCGGCAGCGCCCGGTCCTGGTAGCCCAGCAGCCGCACCGCCCGGATCGCCCGCCGCATGATCCGGCGCAGCACGTAGCCCCGGCCCTCGTTCGACGGGGTCACGCCGTCGCCGATGAGCATCAGCGAGGTGCGCACGTGGTCGGCGATGACCCGCAGCCGTACGTCGTCCGGGTGCGACTCGTTCGCCGCGTGACCGGAGTGCACGCCGTAGCGCTTGCCGGTCAGCTCGGCGGCCTTGTCGAGGATCGGGCGGACCTCGTCGATCTCGTAGAGGTTGTCCACGCCCTGCAGCAGCGAGGCCATCCGCTCCAGGCCCATGCCGGTGTCGATGTTCTTCGCCGGCAGGTCACCGAGGATCGGGAAGTCCTCCTTGCCGGTGCCCGGACCGCGCTCGAACTGCATGAAGACGAGGTTCCAGAACTCCAGGTAACGGTCCTCGTCGACCTCCGGACCACCCTCGCGGCCGTAGGCCGGGCCGCGGTCGTAGTACAGCTCGGAGCACGGGCCGCACGGGCCGGGGATGCCCATCGACCAGAAGTTGTCGGCCTTGCCGCGGCGCACGATCCGCTCGGCCGGCACGCCGGTGGCGCGCCAGATGTCGTACGCCTCGTCGTCGTCCAGGTAGACGGTGGCCCAGATCCGCTCCGGGTCCAGCCCGAAACCGCCCGCCTCGACCGACTTCGTCGCCAGGTCCCAGGCGAGCGGGATCGCCCCGGACTTGAAGTAGTCACCGAAGGAGAAGTTGCCGTTCATCTGGAAGAACGTGCCGTGCCGGCTGGTCTTGCCGACCTCGTCGATATCAGGCGTCCGGATGCACTTCTGCACGCTCGTCGCCCGCGCGTACGGCGGGGTCTGCTGGCCCAGGAAGTAGGGCACGAACTGCACCATGCCCGCGTTGATGAACAGCAGGTTCGGGTCGCTGATGGCGGGCAGCGGAGCGGACGGAACCACGGTGTGCCCGTTCGCCTCGAAGTGGGCGAGGAACCGCCGCTTGATCTCCGCCGTCTTCATCGCTGGTGGTCCTCCGGGAAAATCTCTCGGTCGCCGATGCGCGGGTCCTCCCGCAGCTCGGCGAACTGGTCGTCGTACACCTCGCCGCGGGCGAAGGCCTCGTGGATCTCCTGCTCACGCTCGGCCATGCCGACCCGGACGTCGTCCACGAACGCCCGCAGCGACTCGACCAGACCGCCGGCGGACTCGGACAGCCCGCTGGCGATGCCGGCCGGGGTGTACGCCTGCGCGGTCCGGGTGGCCTTGCGCACCACCAGGACGCCCACGGCCAGCCCGATGCCCAGCCAGAACAACCGCCTCATGTTCTCATCCTTCCCGCGTACGCCGGTCGGGGTCAGCGGTTGCCGCGCTTGGCGGCGCGACGCTGCTGCTTGATGGTGTCGCGCACCTCGCGCTCGGTCTCGGCGTGCCGGCGCGCGGAGGCGGCGCGGCGCACGCCGTACCCGAACGCGGCCACCTTCACCAGCGGGTTCGCGGCGGCGGCCGAGACCACGGTGGCCAGGTTCGCCACGTTCGCGGTGACGTTCTGCGCGTGGCTGGTCATGGTGTCCACCTTGGCGAGCTGCAGGTTCACCCCGTCCAGCGAGGTCTGCACCTGCTCCAGCGCCACGTTGACGTTCTTCACCGTGGTGTTCACGTCCCCGAGCAGCGGCGCGGTGCGGTCGTTGAGCTCGTTGATCATGCGGGTCGTCGCGTCCACGGTGTGCCGCAGCCGCAGGATCGGCACCGCCAGCACGAGCACCAGCATCAGGAACGCGCCGGCCAGGACCAGCCAAGCGACCTCGCTACCGTTCACGCGCACGTCCTCCTCAAGCAGTGTCCCGGAACCCGACGCTCCGGAACGCGCGACCGTACCTACCCACTTCGCGCCACGCCGACCCGGTCACCGGGCGCGGACGGGCGTGCCAGCCCCAGACCCTACCGTCCGTGATGAAAGTCGGCTCACGACGGTGAGGGAGTCGCCTCGCCCAGCGGGTCGTCGGTCAGCGTCGGGAACGGATCCTCACCGGTGAGTGACGGATCGGTGGTCGGCGTCGGCCCGGTGCGCTCGTCGTCGATCGCGTTGCGCACCTTCACCGACACCAACGAGCCGGTGCACGTCGCCGCTGCGGGCGCGGCCGGCGCGGAGGGCGCGGGCGCACCGTCGATCGGCGGCGGCGTGCAGGCCGGGTCGCGTACCCACAGGTCAAGCGTGAGTTCGTCGCGACGCCAGCAGGTGTAGCTGCCCTCGACCTTCTCCTCCGGGCAGCGTTCGACGCTCCACCGCCGCCAGCCGTCCTTTGCCAGCGCCTGCTCGTAGACGGCGACCGTCTGCTCCCATCCCTGCTCCGACTCGACCGCGCGTTCCCGCAGCCGGCAGTCCTGCAGGCACCAGCGGCTGCCGCTGACGTTGTCGACTGTCTTCTTCTCGGCCCAGGCGGGCACGTCGAGCGCGTCGAGGGTGTCGAAGACCGGATCGCGGCTGAGCGTCCGCATGCCGAAGTAGAGCGGTACCGCGCCCAGCAGCAGGAGGCTCACCAGCGCGAGGACACCCATCCGCAGGCGGCGCCGCTCGCGCATCTGCCGCCGCAGCTCGGACCGGGCGCCGCGCAGGCCACCGGCCTCCGCGTCGGTCTCGTCCACGCCGGGACCGGCGGGTCGCGGCGCGGGCATGCCGTCCGCGCCGGGCCGTGGCCCGGCAGCCTCCCCCGGGGGTACGACAGCAGCCGCCCGCGCCACCGCCGGAGCGCCCGGAGGCGGCGCCACGCCGGCCGGGTTGCCCGGTCCGCTGCGATCCGGCTCCGGTCCGGGGCCGGCCGCCCGGCCGGTGGTCCGCTCGTCCGGCCCGACCGGTCGCGCCACACCCGCCGCCGCGCGGGCGGCAGGCGCCGGTCCGGCGGCCGCGCCCCGGGCGCCGGGCGCCACCGGTGGACGGGGTCCGCCACCGGGCGGAGGTGCCTCACCGGGCCGGACCGGGCCGGACCCGCCGGGCCCCTGTCGGGGCGGATGCGGGCCGGGACCGCCGGGTCCCTGCGGGGGTGGGTGCGGGCCGGGACCGATACGGCCACCGTCGCCGCCGGGCGGACCGGCCGGACGCGGCGGGCCACCACCGGGACGGCCACCACCGATCGGCACACCACCCGTGCGCTCGACGTCGCTCTGCGGGCCGCCACCGGGTGGTACGCCGGGGCGGGCGGCGCCCCGGGCCGGGCCGGGACGGGCGGGGTTCGCGGCCGGGGCGGGCATCGGAGGACCTGCCGGGGGCGCGATCGGGCCGGACTGATCGGGCCGGACCGGTGCAGCCGGAGGGCCTGCCGCCGCGCCACGCGCCGGCCCGCCCGGCCCGGTCGGACCGGGCCGCCGCGACGGCGTACCCGGATCGGCCGGTTCGGGACGGACCGGTGGGACGGCGGCGCCGGTACGGCCGGTCGGCTCGTCGGCCGGGCGGCGGGTCACCGGCATGGCGGGGTCGGTGTGTGGCGCGCGACCGGCCTGCCGCAACCATTCGCCCGGCCGCTGCGGACGCGGGTCGCCGGTGTCGTGAGGCGCCGCGCGACGTCCGGGCCGCGCCGCCTCGGCCGCGGCGCCGGGTTCGGCCGGCCCGTCGGGAGCGGCCCTCCGGCCACCCGGCGCGGCGCGGCGCGGCGCGTTCGCCGGGCCGCCGGACACGGGCGCGCCGGGCAGGTC